>CAYQMQ010000031.1:0-14006 GCA_964418395.1 uncultured Actinomycetota bacterium | reverse complement strand
GCCTGGCGCACACGGCGCTCACGCCGGCCGTGGGAGCCTGCCAGACTTGGCGGCGTGTCCGACACCGCTGCCACCCCCCACGCCGCCAGGTGGCCGCCCCCGCTGGGATCTGGCGATGTGGTCGTCGGCGTCGCTCCGGCAGGGCCTGCCGCCCCCGGGCTCGTGGAGCGTGGGCGAGCTTTGCTCGAGTCGTGGGGCCTGCGGGTGCGCCTGGGCGCGCACGCCTTCACCGGACACGACAGCGGCTTCTTGGCCGCCGACGACGACGCCCGCGCCCGGGATCTGCACGACGCCGTGGCCGCCGGCGACGTCGCTGGCGTGGTGTGCCTGCGGGGCGGGTGGGGGTGCCAGCGGCTGCTCGACCGGCTCGACTGGGGCACCATCGCCACCCACCCGAAGCCGCTGGTGGGCTTCAGCGACATCACGGCCTTGCACGTGGGCTGGCGCCAGCGCGCGGGGCTCGTCAGCTTCCACGGGCCGCCGCTCGCCTGGAACGACGAGCGGCTCGGCGAGACGGGGGCCGAGTCGCTGCGCGCCGCGCTGTTCGGCGAGCATCCCCCCCGCGTTGAGGGCGCGTCGCTGCGGGCCGGCACGGCCACCGGCGTGTTGGCGGGTGGCAACATCAGCGTGCTCGCCGCCCTCTGTGGCACGCCGTGGCAGCTGGACGCCGCCGGAGCGGTCGTGCTGCTCGAGGACGTGGGCGAGCGCCCCTACCGCCTGGATCGGGCGCTGGTCCAGCTGCGCCAGGCCGGCGCGCTCGACGGCGCGGTCGGCCTGGCGATCGGTGAGCTGGTCGAGTGCGAGGAGACCCGCCCGGAGGTGTGGTCGGCCTCGGCCCTGGAGGTCATCGCCGCTCACGCCGGCGAGCTCGGCCTGCCGGCTGCCGCGCGCCTGCCGCTGGGCCACGGCCCGGCACAGCGCACCGTGCCGCTGGGCGCGATGGTGACGGTGGACGGCCACGCTGGCGCCCTGGCCGTCCATCCGCGCTGATGACCGCGTGACCGCCGGGTGGGACGATTTGCCGGGAAGAGGGCGAGCGCGGGAGGGCGAGCGCGGGAGGGCGAGCGCAGGGGCGAGCGCCAGCGGGTGTGGATCACCTCCATCGTGACGTCACACCCGCCCGTTAGCCTGCCAGCACCATGAGCACCCACACCAGCCCGCAGCCGACGACCGAGCCGCTGCACGACGCCGACGGGGCCACCGCGGACGGCGAGGAACCCGTCGAGCTGCGGCTGTCGTTCTCCAAGGTCGACACCTACCAGCAGTGCCCGCTGAAGTACAAGTTCTCGGCGGTGGACAAGCTGCCGACCCCGCCGGCGCCGCAGCTGTCGTGGGGCACCTCCCTGCATGCGGCCCTGGAGTGGTTCTGGGACCGCAAGCTGCCCGAGCCGCCCGAGGCCGAGGAGTTGGCCGAGGCGCTCTACGACCGGTGGGACGACACCGGCTTCGCGGACATGCCCCGCGAGGAGAAGATCCGCTGGTACCGCCACGCCCAGGACGTCCTGCGCCGCCACCACGCCCAGCATGCCCCGAGCTTCCGGCCGGCGGCTGCCGTCGAGCAGTGGTTCGACGTCGATCTCGGCGATCGGATTCGCGTGCGCGGGTTCATCGACTGCGTCCTCCCGACCGAGGGCGGCGGGTTCGGCATCATCGACTGGAAGACCAACCGCAAGGCCAAGCCCCGCGAGCAGGTGGAGGGCAGCCTGCAGCTGGCGTTGTACGCCCTGGCCGCGCGCGAGCTGTGGGGTCGCGACCCCGACTGGGTGGCCTTGGAGTTCGTCGTGCCCGGCATGCGGGTGGACGTGCCCATCGACCGCATCGACGTGGACAACGCCGTCGCCGAGGTGCGCCGGGTGGCCGAAGCGATCCGTGCCGAGCGCTTCGAACCGACCCCGAACCGCCTGTGCGGCTGGTGCGATTTCCGCAGCATCTGCCCCGCGTTCGAGGGTGACGACGGCGGCGTGGACGTGCCGGGCACGGCGCTGGTCGAGCTGCAGCGCCTCAAGCGCCGTCAGGCCCGCGACGCCGAGCGCATCGCCGAGCTCGAGCAGATCGTCCGCGACCGGCTCGGCGAGGACGCGCTGGTCGAGGTCGACTGACGGGCATGGCCGACGAGCCGCTCCGGTCGCGGCCCGCTGACGAGCGGGACCGTCTCAGCGAGAGCATCGCCGACCGGCTCGACAAGCCGATGACCGCGCTCGGCGTGTTGTTCCTGCTGTTGGTGCTCGCCGAGACCACGACCGAGCCGCAGGGAGCGCTGGCCACCGCCTACACCGTGGCGGGCTGGGCGATCTGGGTCACGTTCGTCGCCGAGTTCGCCGTCCGGGCCGTGGTGGCGCCGTCCGCCGCCCGCTTCTGGAAGCGCAACTGGTGGCAGCTGATCTTCCTGGCGTTGCCGTTCCTGCGCTTCTTGCGGGTTCTGGCCCGCGTTCGGATCCGGCCGGTGGTGCGAGCCGGCCGGGTGCTGTCCTCCGCCGTCCGCGGCACGCGCACCGCCGGGCGCAACCTCACCAGCCGGGTGGGGTGGCTTGCCGCCGTCACGACCATCGTCGTGCTCGCCGCGAGCCAGCTGCTGTTCGAGTTCGCCGGCTACGACACCTACGCCGTCGCGCTCAACGAGGCCGCCCTTGCCGCGATATCGGCCCAGCCGCTGCACAGCGGCGACGGCCTCGCCCGCGTCCTCGAGGTCGTGCTGGCGATCTATTCGGTCGCGGTCTTCGCATCGCTGGCCGGCATCTTCGGCGCGTTCTTCCTCGAGCACCGCCCGTCCGAGCCACCGACGTGACCCGCGTCAGTCGGTGCGGCGATCGCGCAACGCGCGGTGGCCGGTCTGGGAGGGGTCGCCGGGCACGGGGTGATCGGACGTGACGTCGGCGCCGCCGCAGCTCCAGCAGGCATAGGCCGGACGGAAGCCGGCCGGCGTTCGTTGGTCGCCGCGGCCCGAGGTCCACAGCGTGTCCCCGTTGCGCTCGCCGGCGAGGTCGTCAGTCTCGCCGCAGGACGGGCAGGCCACGGCCGGCATCAGCCGTCCTCCCCGTCGAGGCCCAGCGGCGCGAAGGTCGCCTCCGGGAGGTCCTCGCGGGCCCAGCGCAAAGCGTGCTCGGATTCGAACAGCGCCAGCCAGTTGCCGTGGCGGTCGAAGGCCACCTCCACGCCGCGCTGGCCCCGCAACCGCCCGGCGACCTCTGCATCGATCCCGCGAGCGAACCGCCACCGCGCCGGCTCGAGGCGCACCTCGGCGCCGAACTCAGTGGCCATGCGGTGCGCGGCCACCTCGAACTGCAGCTGGCCCACCCCGGCCAGGATCGGTTCCTGCTCGCCGAGCTCGGGGCGGCGCAGCACGTGCACCACGCCCTCCTCGTCCAGCTGGCGCAACCCCTCGCGGAACTGCTTGTACTTGGTGCTGGCGGCGTTGCGCGCCACCACGAACCGCTCGGGGGCGAACGTGGGGATCGGGGCCAGATCGGCCTTGCCGTCGGCCGACAGCGTGTCGCCGACCTGCAGCTCGCCGGCGCCCACCAGCCCGACGATGTCGCCGGGCAGGGCCGTGTCCACCGTCTCGCGGTCGTCGGCGAACGCCTGATGGGCGTACTTGAGATGGTAGGTGCGCCCCGACCGGGCCACCGTGGCGCTCATCCCCCGTTCGAACTCGCCGGACGCCACCCGGAGGAAGGCCATCCGGTCGCGGTGGCGGGGGTCCATGTTCGCCTGCACCTTGAACACCTGCCCGGCGAAATCGGCCTCGACCGGGTGCAGGCCGCCGTCGGCGGTCGGCTGCGGCCGCGGCGCCGGAGCGAGCGCCGCGAGGGCGTCCAACAGCGCGCGCACCCCGAAGTTGGCCAGGGCCGAGCCGAACAGCACCGGGGTGAGCTCGCCGGCCAGGAACGCGTCACGGTCCAGCGGCTCGTCCGGATCGGGCACCCCGTGCTCGGCATCGAGCAGCTCGACTTCCTCCAGCGCCGGAGCGAGCACAGAGGGTGGCCAGCGCGAGGGGTCCCGCTCGCCGTCGGCGTCGAGTGGCTCGCGGTGCTCCGCGCCGATGGTCGCCCCGCCCGCCGTGCGGTCGTAAGCCACCAGCTCGCGGCGAACCCGGTCGATGAGGCCGGCGAAGTCGGGGCCGTCGCCGACCGGCCACGTCAGCGGCACCGGCGTCAGCGACATCTCGCCGGCCACGGCGTCCATCAGCCCCAGCGGCGACATCGCGGGGCGGTCGACCTTGTTGACGAACGTCACGATCGGCAGGCCGCGGCGGCGGGCGACGGCGAACAGCTTGCGCGTCTGCGGCTCCAGGCCCTTGGCGGCGTCCAGCACCATCACCGCGGCGTCCGCCGCCCACAGCGTGCGGTAGGTGTCCTCGGAGAAGTCGGCGTGGCCGGGCGTGTCCAGCAGGTTGAACCGCTTGCCCGCGGCGTCGAAGGCCAACACCGTGGACGTGATCGAGATGCCGCGCTCCTTCTCCAGCGCCATCCAATCGGACACGGCGGTGCGGGCGGACTTGCGCGACTTCACCGCGCCCGCTTCGCGGACCGCGCCGCCGAACAGCAACAGCTTCTCGGTCAGCGTGGTCTTGCCGGCGTCGGGATGGCTGATGATGGCGAACGTGCGCCGGTCGGCGACCGTCGGGGTGGAACCTGTCATGGAAACTCGGTGCGCAGCGGGGGCGGACAGTGACGCGGGGGCGCGGCCTCAGCGGCGGCTCAGCCGCTCGCTTCCGGCTCGCAGACCCGGCCCCAGTGTCGCGGGTGCCGGGTCGATGCGCTGGCCGGCCGTGGCACTCGCCGGCGGCGGTGTCGGTTCGGCCCCCGCGTGCTGCTGGCGACAATAGGCGTCGCGCTGATCGGGGGGCAGCCCCAGCGACCTGCTGGCTTCCAGGTTGAGGATGAGCGCCGCCGAGGCGAGCGAGCCCCGCTCGATCTCGGCGGCCACGGCGTCACGCGTTGCCTTGTCCTCCGCGGTCGCCATCCGCCGGCCGAGCTCGAAGGCCCGGGCCCGCCACAGCTCGATCAGCCGGGTGGCGTCGACCTCGCCCTCGGCGGGGGCCAGCATGCGCTCGAGTGAGGCGATCCCGGGGTCGAAGCGGGCCGCGGCCCCTTCCACCACCGACGGCTGCACGGTGGCGATCACCTCGTCGACGCGGGAGAAGTCGGCCGCGTCCTCCGAGCGGTCGGTGGCCGCCGGCCTGGCCTCGGTGAGCGCAGCGACGGTGTAGGCGAGGTCGCGGCTGATGTGGGCGTTCATGCCGAGCAGGATGTCGGCCGGCGCGCTGGCCCGGCGGTCGTCGGCGGCGGCGAACGCCACCTGCCAGGCGGCTGGGACGTGGGCGTGACGGCCCGCGCGCCAGTTGTCGATCGCCTCGAAGTAGAACTCCGCGAACAACGCGTCGAAGTGTGCCAACGCCGCCGGGTCGGCGAAGAAGTCCGACCGGGTCACGTGCGTCTCCACGCCCCTGGTCATCTCCAGATACGTGAAGGCGAACGGCGCGGTGTGCGCACAGCCCAGCTGCGCCAAGCGGGCCTCCATCTCGGCGACGACCGCCGCGACGCACTCTGCCCGCCCTGCCTGACAGGGGTTGGCCGACCCCGGCTCGAGTCCGGGTTGCAGGCTCGCCGAGATCGTCGCCCACTGCTCGGTCCGCGGCTCGGCGGGATGGACCGAGCCGACGCCGAAGCCGGGCCCTGGCTCGGGCGTGATGTCGGCGCTGCCCCGGGCTCCGAGGACGAACGCGCCGCCCGCGACCGTCGCGGCGGCCACCACGATCGCGGCGAACTGCGCCAGCGGGCTCATCGGCCGGGGTCGTAGCGGCGCAGCACGCGGCCGGCCGCGATGATCGGCACGAGGGTCAGCGCCACCAACGCGCCGATTGCGGTCAACCAGGCTCGTCGGGTGTGCGCCCACCGGGAAGCGGGATCGGCTGGTTCGAGGAGCGCCTCGACCACGGGGACGGGGTCGGCGGCGTCCACTTCCCGCAGCTCGCGCAGGCGGTCGCCGAACTGCTGCAGCTCGTTCAGGTCGACGGTCGCCGCGGCTGCGGCGACGCCCCACTGGGCGCTGGCCACGTTGCTGAGCTCCCGCAGACCGGGGCGGTCCACGATCTCGGGGAGCACCACCCCGGCGGAGAGCACCAGCTGGACGATCAGCAGGATCGGCAGGATGCTGGTCGCCCGATCCGGCGATCCCGCCAGCGCGGAGACAAGCAGGCCCAGCCCCATCGCCGCCAGGCCGGCGAGCGCGACCGCGACCGCGAGCTCGCCGGGTCCCCATCCGAGCAGCACCGCCGAGTCGGGGCCTCCCTGGCGAGCGATCGCCAAGGCGGTGAGGACCACCGCCTGCGCCACCGTCAGCGTTCCCAGCACGAGGCTCTTGGCGGTCACGTAGGCCGACAACGACAGGCCGACGGCTCGCTCCCGGCGGAGCACGGCCAGCTCGCTGGCGATCTCGCGGACGGCGTTGTTCGCGCCCAGCCAGGTGGCACCGACCAGCAGCACGAACAGCACGAGCCCGGCCGTGGACACGAAGCGGACCTCGGACGGCGCCGGTGCCGCCAGCTCGCCGGGCGGCAACGCCGCGAGCATCAGCAGGCCCAGCAGCGGAGCCTGGGCGAGCAGCAACCCGAGGTTGCGGCGGTCGGCGACGAGAACCTCGGCGCCCCGGGCGGTCAGCGTCCGCAGCTGCGACCACCAGCTCTGCTGCGGTGGCGGCGGCGAGATCGCCGGCGGCGCACGCGACCCGGGCGGATCCGGGCGTGCCGGCCGGCCCGCGTACCGCCAGTCCCGTGAGGGGTCGGCGGCCAGGTCGGCGAACACCTCGGTGAGTTCTTCGCGTTCAAAGTGGGCGGGGGCGAACTGTGGCAGGCCCACGTAGGCGGGGACGCCACCGGGCGCCAGCACCAGAACTTGGTCGCACAGTCGCAGGCTCGCCACGTCGTGGGTCACCACCACGATCGTCCGGCCGGCGTCGGCCAGGGTGCGCAGCAGCTGCATCAGGGAACGCGCCAGGCCCGGGTCGAGCCCGGCGACGGGCTCGTCGAGAAACAGCAGCGATGGCGTGGTCAACAGCTCGAGCGCCACGCTGACCCGCTTGCGCTCGCCGCCGGAGAGCTGGTCGATGCGCACGTCCCCGCGATGCGTGATGTCGAGCTCGTCGAGCACCTCGTCGATGCGCGCGCGGCGCTCCTCGGCGGTGACGTCGGCCGGGAACCGCAGGCGGCCGGCGTACTCCAGGGCGCGGCGTACCGTCAGCTCCCGGTGGAGGATGTCCTCCTGGGGCACGAACCCGATGCGATTGCGCAGCTCCTCGTAGTCGCCGTAGAGGTCCCGGCCCGCGTAGGCGACCGTGCCGGCATCCGCCGGGCGCAACCCGGCCAGCGCGCGCAACAGCGTCGACTTGCCCGAGCCCGACGGCCCCACGACCGCCAGCAGGGCGCACTCGGTGAGCGCGAAGCTGACGTCGTCCACCAGCGTCTGGTGCTCGGGCCCCGCGACCGTCACGCCGCTGGCTTCGAACGTGACGGCGCCGGTCTCGACGTACTCCTCGAGACGGCCCCCGACCGCGCGGAACAGGGTGTGGCCGATCGCGACGAGATCGAGATCGTCCAGCACGGCCCGCTGCACGCGGCGCCCGTTGACGAACGTCCCGTTGCGGCTGCCGAGATCGACCAGCTCGACCTCCTCGCCGCGCTGGCGCAGCTCGGCGTGCTGGCGTGACACGAGCAGGTCGCTGAGCACCACGTCGTTGTCGGGATCGCGGCCGATGCGCGTGCGCAGCGGGGTCTCACGGTCGGCGGGCTCGACGCCGTCCGCGACCGGGGTCAGCTCCACCAGCGGTCCCACCACCGGATCGCCGAGGCGCACCTCGAGGGGGCCGTCCACGGCCACCTGTTCGACGCGGTCGTTCCCGCGCCACGTCCCGCCGGAGCTGCCCTGATCCGCCAGCACCCACCCGCCGTCGGCGCCGGGACGCAGCACGGCGTGCACGCCGCTGACCACCGGCTCGCCCAGCTGGACCGTGCAGCTCTCGTGACGGCCGACGGTGAGCTCGCCGGGGGCGGACAGCTCGAACTCCCGGTCTCCCGCCCGGACGCGGATCCTCATTCGCGCACCGATCTCGCCCCGATTCAACACACCCAAGCCCGAGCCCACACGTCGGGCCGGGCAACAGGTGCGCCGGGGAGCCGGCCGATAAGCCGGATTCTGTCCCTGCCTCATAGGCAGGGGGCGACCATCCATCTGGGACCGTCGTCGCCGACGGCCTCTAGCGGCCTACCTGGCGCATGGGCGGGCCACCTCATCGCGCGCCGTCTTGGCCTTGCTCCGGACGGGGGTTACCTGGCCACCGGCGTCACCGCCGGTGCCGGTGCGCTCTTACCGCACCCTTTCACCCTTGCCACGCACCCCGTCGATGACGGGGCCGTTCGGCGGTCTGCTCTCTGTTGCCCTTTCCGCGCCTCACGGCGCCTGGGCGTTACCCAGCGTCCTGCCCTGTGGAGTCCGGACTTTCCTCGAGTGGGAGCATGTCCCACCCGCGGTCGCCTGGCCAGCTCCCCGGCTGGCGGTGCCAGCGTATCGCTGCGCTGTGGCACACCGCCGCAAGCTGGGTCGAGCACCGCCATCGAGCACCTGCTTACGGGTTCACCACCAGCAACCGGTCGCATTGGGGACAACGCGGCAAGGCCTGCTTGGCTTCCTCGCGCACCTCCTCAAGCTCGAGCGGGGTGAGCTCGAGGAAGCAGCCCTCGCACGCCTTGCCGTCCAGCACCGCCACCGCGACCGCGCCCTGCTGGGCGCTCACGTCGTCGTAGAGCCGCAGCACGCTGTCGTCGAGCTCAGCGACGAGGCGCTCGCGCTCGGCGCGCTGCGTGGCCAGCTCGCTGTCGAGGTCGCTGGCGGCGTGGTCGCGGGCGCTGGTGAGCTCGGCCACTTGGCCCTGCAGCTCGGAGTGGCGAGTCCTCAGCGTGGAGGTCAACGACTCGAGCTCCTCGATCCGTTCCATCGCCTCGATCAGCTCGTCCTCGTAGTCGCCCTTCTTGCGCTTGATGGACTTCAGCTCTCCGCGGACCGCCTCGACCTGCTTCTCCGAGGAGATCTCGCCGGAGTACAGCCGCGCCTCCTCGTCCTTGCGACGAGCCTCGAGATTGGCGATGTCGGTTTCGCGGGTGCGCTGCAGGCGCTGGGCGTCCTCGAGCCTCTCCGCGGCGTCGGCGTACTCGCTGGCGACTTGGCGCAACAGCTCGTCGTTCTCGTCCAACGCCTTCTGTTCGGCCAAGTTCGCCCGCTGATGCTCCAGGCGGCGGATGGCGTCATCGACTCGCTGCAGCGCCAGCAACTGCCGTTGCTGCTCGTACGAAGCGGCGGTCATCGCAGTGGCCCTCTCGCAGCAGTCGTCGTCAACGTCGGTACTCGGCCCACGGCTCGCCGGGCTGTGCCGAGAAGCGCACCGGCGCGCTCAGGCCGGCGTGAGCGGCGTCGCCCGCGAGCGTGTCCGCGACCTGCCGCATCGCGGCGTGTTCCACGGCCCCGTGGCCGGCGTCGACAACGGCCAGGCCCCGGGTGCGCGCGTCGAGCGTGGGGTGGTGGCGCAGGTCGCCGGTGATGTAGCAGTCCGCGCCGGCGGCCAGCGCGTCATCGATGAGCGCGTCGCCGGCCCCGGCGCAGGCGGCGACCCGGCCCACGGGCTGCTCCAGCTCCCCGGCGACGCGCAAGAACGGCGCCGGCAGCCCGCTGGCCAACCGGTCACAGAGCTCGCGCAGGCTCAGCCGCTCGGGCAGCTCACCCACGCGGCCCAGCCCCTTGCCACCCCCGGCCGAGGCGGGGCTGGCCAACGGGTAGACGTCGTAGGCGACCTCCTCGTAGGGGTGGGCGCCCCACAGGGCGTCGACGACGGCCTGCAAGTCCTCGCGGTCCACATCGACCTCGAGGCGGTCTTCGGCGACCTCGTTGATCTCACCGCGCTCGCCGAGATGCGGGTTGGCCGCCGGCGAGGGGCGAAACGAGCCCGTGCCGGCAACCCGGAACCCGCAATGGTCGTACTCGCCGATGACGCCGGCTCCCGCGGCGCTGAGCGCGCCGAGCACGGCCACGGTGTCCTCCCGTGGCACGAACGTCACGAGCTTGAGCTGTTGCGGCGGCGTGGTCGGCTGCAGCGGCTCGAGGCCTCCCACGCCCAGCACCTGCGTGATCGTCTCGGTGGTGCCGGGAGCAGCGACGTCGACGTTGGTGTGGGCGGCCAGCACCGACACACCCGAGCGGGCGGCGTGCAGCGCCAGGCGGCCTGCCGCTGAGCTCGGCGTGAGCCGGTCGAGGCCGCGGAACAGCAGCGGGTGGTGGGCGACGATCAGGCCACATCCCGCGTCGCGGGCTTCGTCGATGGCGGCCCGCGTGGCGTCCAGGCACACCAGCACCCCGCGAACAGGGTCGTCGGGATCGCCCACCTGCAGGCCGGTGGCGTCCCAGGAGGCCGCGTCTCGTTCCGGGTAGCGATCATCGACCAGCGCCACCCAGTCGGCAACGCGGTCGGTCGCCGCAGATCCCGGTGAGCTCACTGGCGAGGTGGCCGAATCAGGTGCGGTCGCATGGTGCGCGACAGCCTAACGGAGGCCGCGTGACCCCGCGGATCGCTCCGCCGATTCGACGCCGGTCACTCCGGGTCCAGACAGGACCAGGCCGGCGAGCTCACGACGCCGACTCGCGGACGGCGGGCTCGGCCAGCCCCTGACGGACGGCCACGCGGCGCACGCGCTCGAGGTCGTCGTCGAGCAGGCCGGCGGCTTCACACGCCGCCAGCGCCAGCCGCCCCTGGCGCCGCAGCGGCCCCACACGGTCCGACCGGCCGGCCGCGCGCAGCTCGCGCGTCAGCGACCCGATCGTCTCCAGCAGGGCGATGACGATCTCGGGGTGGGCGGCGGCGGCCAGCCGCAGCCGGTCGAAGGCGTCGCGCACGTAGTCGTCGATGGAGAACTCGCGGCGGCGGATGATCTGGCGGCTCTCGGCGTCGCGGTAGGCGCGCGGGGGAAGCTCACGGGCCAGCAGCTCGCGCAGCACCATCTCGAGGTGGGCGATGACCTCGTAGGCCCCCGCCTCGTCGCTGGTGTGATGGGTCAGCGAGCCGACGGCGATGTCCACCAGCTGCTGGATGCCGTAGTCGATGTCGTTGGTGGAGCTGCGCACTCGCCCGAGCCGCACCGCCTGCCGCACCCGGTCGTCGACGTCGGCGGGCAGAGGCTGGTCGGTCCAGATCGTGGCCAGCGGGCGGCGGCGCGTGACGAACAATCCGACACGCACATCCACCTGCACCACCGATCCGGACGGCAGGGAGCCCAGCAGCTGGCGCTCGTCGAGCTGTTGGACCCACCCGGAGTGGAGCGCGCGCACCAGATGGCCGGCGCGGTCGGGCACCGCCGTCTGCAGGCCCGGCTCGCTCAGCGCGCCCAGCTGGGGGTGGTTGCTGCGGATCCGCTCGATGGTCGTGTCGGTGATGCGACGGGCCAGCTCGCCGGGCTGCATCGAGTTCACCCCGTTGCGGATGGCGACCAGCACCGCCAGCACCGAGCCCCCGGTGAGCACCGGCCCGCCGAGCGCCGCCAGCTGCGGCACGTTCACGCTGTTCGCGTCCGAGGTGGGAAGCGCGTTGAACACCACCACCAGATAGGTGAAGATCCCCAGCAGCAGGCCCATCATCGACTG
Source organism: uncultured Actinomycetota bacterium (assembly GCA_964418395.1). Lineage (GTDB taxonomy): Bacteria > Actinomycetota > Nitriliruptoria > Euzebyales > Egibacteraceae > QS-5-72-10. The sequence goes on along the minus strand of CAYQMQ010000031.1, from coordinate 2,328 downwards.
CTGGAACCAGTCGTGGAGCGCGCCCTGCACCACCCGGGGGGTGTATTGGCCGGCGGCGAGCTGCACCGAGGCGGAGCGCACCCAGAACGTGATGCCGGCCACCGTCAGCGCCGCACCGGCCAGCGACCCGAACAGCAGCCGGGCCGCCCCGGCGTCGAACTCCAACCACCGCGGCACCAGCGCGGGCGCGAGCTCGTCGACGGCCAGCATCAGCAGCGCGAGGACGGCGCCGCTGGCGATGAACAGGAGCGGGCGCACGATGATGCTCTCGGCGAACCACGTACGCACTCGCTCGACCAGGCCACCCATCACCGCCTCCGCCGGTCGTCGACATAGCCGGCTGGGACGCTACCGCGCCGGCGGCTCGCCGGTGTCGTGGCGGGGCCCGGCGGCGCGCGCCGCTCGCCCCGCCGCAGGCGTCACTGGACGGCGCGGCGGTACATGCGCACGGCGGTGATCACGAAGACCACCGCGATGCCGGCGGTCCAGGCCAGCGCGAGCAGCACCTGCCCACCCACGGTCTGCCCGCTCACCAGCGCCCCCTCCCCCAGCATCAGCGCGCGGGCGGCGTTGACCACGATGGTGATGGGCTGATGGTCGGCGAACGCCTGGAGCCAGCCGGGCATCGTCTGGGTGGGCAGGAACACCGAAGACGCGAAGATCAGCGGGAACAGCGGCACCATCACCGCTGACTGCGCCGCCTCCGGGTTGCGCACCAGCAGGCCGACGGTGGCCATCGCCCACGACATGGCGTAGGCGAACAGCAACGCGATGGCCACCCCGGCGATCAGGCCGGCGACGCTCGTCTGGTAGCGGAACCCGAGCGCGACGCCGATGAGGAGCAGCAGCGCCATCACCACGGTGTTACGGACCAGGTCGGCGAGGGTGCGCCCGCCGAGCACCGCCGAGCGCGCCATCGGCAGCGAGCGGAAGCGGTCGATCGACCCGCCGGCAAGGTCCTCGGTGAGGCCCACGGCCGTCTGGCTCGCGCCGAACAGCAGCGACTGCAGGATCAGCCCGGGCATCAGCCAGTTGATGTAGGCCCCGCCGGCCGCCGGCGGCAGCGTCTGCCCGATCGCTCCACCGAACACGTAGTTGAACAGCACGAGGAACATGACCGGCTGGATGGTGGCGAACACCAGCAGCTGGGGCAGGCGAACGTTGCGCCGCAGGTTCCGTCGGGTAATGACCAGCGTGTCGCGCACCGCGTCGAGCGGCGACACGCGCGCCCGCGCCGGCGTGGCCGCTCCGCTGGCGACCGGGTCGGTGGTGACGCTCATCGGGGATGCTCCTGTCCGGCGGCTGGTCGGCCGGCCGTTGCGTCGCCGTCGGCATGGCCAGCGGCGGCGGGGCGGGCCGGGCCGGGGGCCGCGTCGGGGGGCGTCGCGCCGGCTTCGCCGGTCAGCGAGAGGAAGACGTCGTCCAGGGAGGGGCGCTGCAGGACCACGTCGGTGGGGTCGATGCCGGCGCCGTCCAGCGCCCGGATGGCGGCGACCAGCGTCGCCGACCCGTGGCGGGCGCGGACCCGGATGCGGGCGCGCTCGTCGTCGTAGGCCGGCTCCTCATCAGAGATCTCGGCCAGCACCGCCAACGCCCGGGTCCGGTCGGTGTCGGCCACCGCCAGCTCGAGCATCGAGCCCCCGAGGGTGTCCTTGAGCTCGTCGGCGGTGCCCTCGATCACCACATGGCCGTGATCGATGACGCCGATGCGCGCCGCCAGGCGGTCGGCTTCCTCGAGGTGCTGGGTGGTCAGCAGGACGGTCGTGCCGCCGGCCACGAGGTCTTCGACGAGCTCCCACAGCTCCATGCGGCTGCGGGGGTCGATCCCGGTGGTCGGCTCGTCGAGGAACAGCACCGGCGGGCGCCCGACCAGGGAGGCGGCCAGGTCCAGCCGTCGGCGCATGCCTCCCGAGTAGGTGCGCACCAGGCGGTGGGCCACGTCGGTCAGGCCCACGCCGGCCAGCACCTCGTCGGTGCGGCGGCGCGTCTCCCGCGCCCCGAGACCGTACAGCCGCCCGACCATCTCCACGTTCTCGCGCCCGGTCTGGTACCCGTCGACGGCGGCGAACTGGCCGGCCAGGCCGATGCGGGTGCGCGCGGCGGTGGGGTCGGCCACCACGTCGACGCCGGCGACCTCCACGTGCCCGGCCGTGGGGCGCAGCAGGGTGGTCAGGATGCGGATGAGCGTGGTCTTGCCGGCGCCGTTGGGCCCCAGCAGCCCGTACACGATGCCGGGTGGGACCGCGAGGTCCACGCCGTCCAGGGCACGGACGTCCCCGAAGGCCTTGACCACGTCGCGGACGGAGATGATGGGTGCGGCCCCGTTGC
>CAYQMQ010000030.1:0-14106 GCA_964418395.1 uncultured Actinomycetota bacterium | reverse complement strand
CCGAGTGCGGACCGCTGCGCGCCGCCGAGCAGCAGCGCAGCGCCGCCGTGGTCGGTGTGGACACGGTGGAGTTCCTCGCCCATCCCGACGGGCTGCTGGTGGCCGGACCCGAGCTGCGCCGCGACCTGGCGGCCGCGATCCGCCGGCACCGTCCCGACACGGTGGTCACGATCAACCACCGCGAGACCTGGGGCCCGCCGAGCGCGCTCAACTCCGCCGACCACCGGGCCGTGGGCACGGCGGTCCTCGATGCCGCGGCGGATGCCGGCAACCGCTGGATCTTTCCCGGCATCGGGGGAGAGGCGCACAAGGTCGCCCGCGTGCTGGTGGCCGGCTCGCCCGCCGCGGGCCACGCCATCGACGTCAGCGACACCGTGGACTTGGCGGTCGCCTCCCTCTCCGAGCACAGCGCCTATCTGGAAGGGCTCGGCGACCACCCGATGTCGGACCCCGAGTGGCTTCGCTGGCTGCTGGCCGGAATCGGCGCGCGGGCCGGGTGCGAGGCGGCCGTCGGCGTTGAGCTGTTCGAGTTCTAGTCAGCGCGTCGCCCTGGGCGCGCCCCTGGCCGGTCAGTTGCGGGAGTCGAGGAGTCGTTCGATCGGTTGGCCGGTCACCGCCGCAACGAGGTCGAAGTCCTTGTCGAGATGCAGCACCGTCAAGCCCGTCAGTTCGGCGGTCGCCGCGATGAGCAGATCAGGCACCGCCACCGCCCGGTGGTGACCCTGGTCCGCCAGGCGAAGCTGGACTGCCACCGCTCGATCCTCGATCGCGGGTGTCGCGTACTCCACCGGCATCTCCGACAGCGGCGGATGGTCCCAGGCACCGCGCAGCTCGGCGGCCGACCGGGCAGAGAACCCGACTTCGAGCCGAGTGACCGTGGCGATGCGGACCAGGCCGCGCTCGATCCGCTGTGCCCATTCGTCGGCGTGCGTGGAGGTTCCCAGGCGCAGCAACGCCGATTTGTCGACCAGCCAACCTTCTACGGCCACGCCTGCCTCATCACCTCTGGGTCGCTGAGGTCGGCGAACGTGTCGGCGAAGCGGCGCAGGTCTTCGGTCGTCACCGTGCCGGGCTCCTCGGAACTGGTCGCCGCTTGGAGCAACTGGCGCCGCAGATACTCCGTGCGGGACAGGCCGAGGCGCTGGGCCTTGGCATCGACTGCGGCGATCACGTCCTCGGGTACGTCACGGATCAGGACGTCGGTCATGGCACTACCTCTCGTCTGATATCTCATGATATCAATCGTCGCGCTGTTCGATTCGGACCGCGGTCTGGCGGTGTCGGGCCAACCGCCAGCGCGGCCTCCGCGGCGACGTTCCCTTCGCGTTTGGATAGACTTCCGTCCGGGTCGTTCGCTGGGTGATCAGCGATAACCACTGGGGGCCATCGAAGCACAAGTGGGGGACCTATGGATGGGTCGTCGGTTGAATCGTCCCGGGAGCATGCCGGCTGGTGGGGTCGTTTGCGGGCTCGGCCCGCGCGGCTGGTGGCGGTGCTTGCCGGGGTCGTCGTCCTGCTCGCGGTTGTGGGGGTGTGGTTCCAGCCCCAAGCGTTGCTGTTCGACACCGTCGTCGACGAAGACTTTCCCGAAGGCGCCGACGAGCCGGCGTCCGCGGCCGACGGCTCCGCTGACGACGGCTCCAGCGAGGACGCCGACGGCTCCAGTGACGACGGCGCCGCCGCCGATCCCGGCGAGGCGTCCGCGGCTCAGGACGGAGCCGCCGAAGCGGTCAAGCTGGTGGCCGGGCCCTTCGAAGGACGCAACAACCACCGGATCACCGGCAGCGCGACGGTGTACGAGCTCGATGACGGCAGCCGCACCCTGCGCCTCGAGCCGTTCGAGTCCGAGAACGGGCCGGATCTGGTGGTCTATCTGACCGCCGCCGACCACGCCGACGACGACGAGGCGCTCGGCGGCGACTTCGTCACCCTCGGCGAGCTCAAGGGCAACGTCGGCAACCAGAACTACGACGTCCCCGCTGACGTCGATCTCGACCGTTACGACACGGCCGTGATCTGGTGCCGCCGGTTCTCCGTCAGCTTCGGCGCCGCCGACCTCGAGTCAGAGGTCTAAAGCTCTCGCGGTGTCGAGCGAGCTGCCAGCCGGGCTCCCGGGTCCACGTCCGCGTCGCGGCGTTCGAATAGAATCTCCGCGGTTGCTGTCGCTGCCCGCTGACCCGCCGCGAACGGCCGAGTGGCAAGCCGGAGACCGATGGGCGCATCGCTGACCGATACGTCGCTGGCCGACGAGCTCGTGCGGCTCCTGTACCGCCGGGGCCCGCTGAGCGACGAGGAGATCGCCGAGGCCCTGGGTGAGGACGCCGGCGACCCCGACTGGGACGCCGAGCTCGAGGATGCCCTCGACGGCCTCGACCGCCTCGTCGACCTCGCCGACGGCCGCCTGGCCGACACGGTGGCGTTGCTATCGGCCACGACGCTGACCCGCCGGGTGACCGCCGAGGAGGTCGAACGCGGCTGGCTGCGCCTGGGCGGCGACCTGCAGCCGTTCGTCGACGTGATCGCCGACAGCGCGCCGCTGGCCCGCGGCGGCCGCGTCCACATCGAGATCGCTCGCCTGCCCGGGCAGGCCTCGGCCGAGTGGCTGGTGGGCCCGGCCGGCTGGCTGGGTGACGCCACCCCCGGCGACCTGGTGGGCGTGTGTCTGGCCGACGGCCTGGTGACTGTGTCGGTCCGGCCCGAGCCGGCCGATTCGCAGCCGGCATCTGACGCGCTGGCCTCCGTCGCCGGCTCGCTGCTGGCTGACTCGTCCGCCGACCCGCCGCGCATCGCGGTGGCCGCCGCGCTGTGGGAGGCGCTGGCCTCCCAGCCGCAGGCGCTGGGCGGGGTGCTGGCGCCGCTGTCGGAGCTGGCCCAGCGGGCCGGGCTGCAGCTGGCCGAGACCATGCTGTTGCCCGCCGACGCACCGGCCGGCGAGCTGGGCTCGGTCACCGACGCGATCCACAACGCCATCGCCACGGTCCATCACGGCGCCGACGGCGATCAGCTGGCCGGCCTCGCCCATCTGCGGGACGTCACCCGCCGGCTCGAGGTGGGCGCGGACGTCGGCGAGGATGACCTGGCGGTGGCCGCCCGCCACTTGGCCGATCCCGACGTCCTCGACTGCTATCTCAGCGAGACCCAGCACGACAGCGGCGCCGCCCGCCTGGCCGCCGCCGCGGCGCCGTGGGTCAGCGGCACCGCCCGCGCCGCCGTCGACTACGTGCAGGCGCAGGCGGCGCTGACCACCGGCGATGCGGTGACCGCCGACGCGCGGGCGACCGACGCGCTGGCCGCCGACCCCGCCCACGAGCCGTCGCTGGTGCTGGCCGCCCGGTTCGCCGAGGCGCGCGGCGACGCCGCCACCGCGGTGCGCCACCTGGACGCCGCCGGCTGGGACGACACCGACTGGGCCGACGACCTGCGCGCCCGGCTGGCCCCGCGCCGCGACGTGGGCCGGAACCAGCCGTGCCCGTGCGGGTCGGGCCGCAAGTTCAAGGTCTGCTGCGCCGCGGGAGGCGGCGCCACGCCCCTGCCACAGCGCGCCCTGTGGCTGCGCACCAAGCTCGCGGCGTTCACCGAGATCGCCACGCTCACCTCCCGGCTGCGCGAACGGCTGATGGCCGCCGGGCGGCCGGCCGACTGGGTCGACGAGGAGGCCGCCGACCATCCGATCGTCGCCGACGTGGTCATCTTCGAGCTCGGCGTGCTGGACGACTACCTCGCCGGTTGGGGTCCGCTGTTGCCCGACGACGAGCGGGCGCTGGCGGCGTCGTGGCGCGACTCGCGGCGCCGGCTGTACGACGTCGTCTCCGCCGACGGCGACCAGGTCACGCTGACCGACCGGGGTGACGGCGCGCGGCTGGTGGCCCACAGCCCCGGCGGCGCGCCGCCGGCCGGCCGGCTGCTGGTGGCCCGCCTGCTGCCCGACGGCGGCGACGGCTGGCTGCTGTCCGGCGCCGCGTTGGCCGACCAGGAACGCCATCCCGCGGTGGCGTGCAGCGTCGATCCGGACGCCGACCCGCTGGACGTCGCCGAGCTGTGGGGCGGCGACCAGCCGGTGGTGACCACCGCCGAGGGCGAGCCGATGATGGTGTGCGAGTGGCGCGCGCCGCTGGGCGAGGGCGAGCCCGAGACGCTGGCCGCGGCGCTGGGCCGGGCCGGCCTGAGCGAGGACGCGCCCGGGGTGTTCGTGGAGACCGTCGAGGTCGACGACGGGACGCGCGTGCGCGGCACGGTCACCGTCACCGGCGCGGCGGTGGAGATCGACACCAACGCCGAAGCGCGCCTGGATCGCCTGGTGGGCCGCGTGCGCGAGGCCCTCGGCAACGTCGCCCCCGACGTCGACCGGCGAACCCCGATGTGGCAGGTCATGGAGGACCTCCGCCTGTACGGCGTGCCCGAGCCACCCGCCGAGCCGTCCGCGTCCGAGCGGGCCGTGGTGGACGAGATGATGCGCGAGCACGAACAGCGCTGGATCGACGAGCCGATCCCCGCCCTGGACGGCCTGACCCCGCGCGAGGCCCGCGACCATCCCACCGGCCGGGCCGCGCTCGAGGAGCTGCTGGCGTCGCTGCCGGCCACCGCCGGCGGCTTCGACCCCGACCGCCTGCGAGAGCTGTTGGACCTGCCGCCTCGGTCGGGCGGTCCCGCTGGTCAAACCGAGCCGGCCGGTTCCCGCGGCCACCGGCGCCGTGAGGCCCGCACTCGGGTCGAGTTCGTCGCCCCGCCGCTGGAGGGCGAGTACGACGGCATCGACGTGGCCCAACTGGATCCCACCGACGCCGACGAGCGCAGCCTCCACATCGAGGCCGAGCACGAGCTCGCGGCGGTGTGGGACGGCGACGATCCCCACCACGACCCGTCGGCCAGCGCCGGGGCGCACTACGCGCTGCACGAGGTCGTCGCCGCCCAGATCGTCGACGACGAGCCGCCCGAGGTGTGGGCCACCGCCCAGCGGCTGGTCGAGGACGGCTACGACCGCCACGAGGTGATCCACATGATCGCCGGCGCGGTGGCCGCCGAGCTGTGGCACACCCAGACGGCGCAACAACCCTTCGACCAGGCCAGCTATCTGCAGCGCCTCGAGCTGTTGCCCGAGAGCTGGGAGCAGGAGCGCGGCCGGCGCCGCCCGCGGTAGGTCCGCGCCGCCAGCAGGCGGTCCGATCGTGGTTGTCACCACCAGCGCACGCAGGGCCCACGCAGTGCCCGACGACTTGCGCTCAAAGACCCCTCGACTTCGCGGTAGCCGGTGTGTAGATTTGTACCTCTTATCCCCTTGACGGAAGCAGGTGGCGGGGGGCTGGGTGCGACGGCCGGTGAGGAGGACGTCATGGGATTCACCCTGCGCAAGGCAGCTGGGATCTCGGCCGCGGTGGTGGGGGCGTTGGCCCTGGTGGCGCCGACGATGGCCGCCGCGGACCGCGAGGACGATGGATCTGACGGCTCTCAAGAGGCGGGTCAGGAAGAAGTCCCCGAACGCCTCGACCGGCCTGATCCCGGCAACGCCCTCGAACGGCGCGACGCGCAGTCGGAGGTCGTGCCCAGCGAGCCGCCCTCCGGCCGCCGGCAGAAAAACCTCGAGCTCGTGGGCCGAGGCCAGCGGCTGCTCGGGGACGCCACGACGGACGTGTGGGTGCACGGAAACCACGGGTACCTCGGAACGTTCAACACGCCCTGCGGCACGGGCGAGAACTTCGAGGCGGGAGTCGGTCCCGTCGACCTCGTCGACGGCGTCGACGAGCCCGGCGTCCCGATCTTCCACGTGGCTAACCCGACCCGCCCGGTCTACGTGGGCAACCTGCCGTCGGTGGACGGCAGCCGCGTCAACGACGTGAAGGTCGACACGCTCAACAGCGGCGACGTGCTCGTCCACTCCAACGAGGCCTGTGACGCCGGACCGGGTGGCATCGAGGTGTACGGCGTGGACGACCCCGCCAACCCGGTGCACCTGTCGTCCATCCGCATCGACGAGCTCAACCCGATCGCCGACGCCCTGTTCGGCGGCCTCACCGATGTCGGGGTGCACAACGCGTGGCTGTTCACCCAGGGCGACCGCGACTACGTGGCTGTGGTGGCCGAGACCGCCTTCGACACCTTCCGGGTATACGACGTGACCGAGCCGACCTCGCCGGAGCTCGTGGCCGCGTGGGGCGCCGAGGAGCTGTTCGACCCTGGCGTGGGCGAGGAAACCGAGGACGTCGACCGCGTGCTCGCCGCCGCGCTCGACCTCGTGGGGGGTGGCTTCGGCGCGTCACCGCACAAGTTCCTGCACGACGTCACCGTCAGCGCCGACGGCACCGAGGCGTACCTGTCCAACTGGGACGCCGGGCTCGTGCTGCTCGACATCGCCGACCTCGCGGGCCTCGACGACGTGTCGCTGCCGAACGAGCGGGTGGTCTCCGTCGCCCGCAACGTGGAGGAGGGTTCGCTGGACGGCGAGGTCAACAGCCACGCCGCCTGGCCCAGCGAGGACGGCTCGATCGTGGTGGAGACCGAGGAGGACTTCTCGGCCTGGGAGCGTCAATCGCCGCCGAGCAATCTCACGTTCGCGGAGGGTGATCCACCCACCCCGCTTCCGGGCGTGGCGATCGCCACCGCCGCGGGTGACGACTTCGACGACCACCAGACCGGCAACACGGCCACCGTCGACGCCGACGCGGTCAGCGTCACCGACGGCCCGCTGGCCGCGACCACCTATCCCGCCATCGAACTGGCTGGCGATCAGCCCCGCTTCGCCGAGACCGGCCCGGTCGAGGGCGAGGCGGTGTTTATCGGTCGGGCCTGCGACGGCGACGCGTTGCTCAACGACGAGGCCGTTGACGACGGCGACATCGCCGTGGTGCGCCGCGGCGTGTGCACCTTCCGGGAGAAGAACTTCAACGCGGCCAGCCTCGACGCCGACGCCATCGTGATCGCCAACAACGTCGAGACCAGCACCCCGTGGGGTGGCGTGCGCATCTGGGACTACAGCGACCCGGCCAACCCGCAGCTTGCCTCCACGTTCGACACGGCCTGCTCGGCGGCATCCGAGCCGATCGCCGGCTGCGACCTGGCCGGCACCTACTCGGTGCACAACGTCGTCGTCGACAGCCGCGACGACAAGACGTTCGCCTATATCTCCTGGTACTGGGACGGGATGGTCGTGCTCGACATCACCGACCCGTACAACCCGCGGGAGGTGGCCCGCTTCTTCGACGACTCCGAGGAGTTCCGCGAAGCCAACGGCGACAACCCCCACGACTTCTGGGGTGTGCACAAGCTTGCCGACGAGCCGTGGGTGTATGCCTCCGACCGCAACGCCGGCCTGTCGGTGTTCAAACTGCTGGGCTCCGGAAGCGAGGGACGCTTCGACCGGGGCCCCGGCTCTGGTTGATCCTCGAAGCCGCGCCCGGACGTCGCGCGGCGCACCGGCCAGCGTCAGGTGGCGGCGTCGGTGCGCTCGTCGCGTGGTGTCACCTCGACCCGCTCGCAGTAGAAATGCCCGTGCGGGACCGTTCGCTGGCCGGAGGTCAGGGCTCGAACGGCGTCGGCGATGCTGGCGAGCGTGTGGCTGACGGTTCGCCGCACGGAGTAGCGGGCCCGCCGGACAAGGGGCCGATGGGCGCGGCTCTCATCGAGCGCGAGCGGGGACCGACTGTCGATGTGGGCCGAGACGCGGTGACCGTCGATGACGACATGCAGGCTGTTCGTCGCCACCGCCTGGCGATAGGAGATCTTGCCCTTCCCGGGGTGGAGGATGCGGCCCCAACTGCTGTCCCTGACGAAACGGCCGCCGGCCTCGAGGTCGTGGAGCGGCCCGATCGAGAGCCCGGCGCTGCCCCGCCGCTGAGGCCCATCGACCCCGGAGGCCGGAGCGGGTCGGTGCTCGGTAGCCACTGTCGTCTCCGTGTGGTCAACCATTCTAACGACAGTAGTTATTTTATATAGAAACCGCCCGTCCCGTCAATGGCCGGGATCGCCCAAGTGGGGCCACGGCAAGTGGGGCCACGGGTGGGGCTATACGTCGACGTCGCCGAGCAGCACGCAGCAGTCGCCCTGTCGCCGGCAGGCCAGCACGGCTGGCAACGCCGCGCCACCGACGCCGCGAAGCAGCCCCTCGAGATACGCGTGGTTTGCGGTGCACACCAGCTCCGGCGCCTCTGCAGCCAGCCCGCGGAACGGGCAGTTGCCCAGCCCCACGGTGTCGGCCACGCGGTAGGGCTCGTATCCCTGCTCCTCCAGGAACTGAGCAACGAGGTCCAGCGTCCGAGCCCGCCCGGGACGGCGCAGGCGGTGGGCGCGCCGGACGCGGCTGCCGTCGTCGTAGCCGTGCTCGCGGGCGACCCGCACCGCGGCGTCCTCGCCCGTCTCGTCTTTTCCTTGGCTGCTGACCGCCTCGACGAGCATCCCGCTCAGGCGCCGATAACTGCGGGGTGGGATGGTCACCTCCACCTCGATGTCGGCGGGCTCGTAGTACTTGGCGCTGCGACCCGCCCCGGGCCCACCCCGACCGGGCGGCCGCTGGTAGTAGGCCGTCAGCCAGCCCCCCTCGAGCAGCTTCTCGAGGTGGAAGGCCGCCAGATGGACGCTAATGCCCAGCTGCCCGGCGACGTCCTTGCGGGTCAGCGCCCATTCAGCGTCCCGAACGGCGAAGTACACCGCCCGGCGCGTTTCGTCGCCGAGCAGCGCGAGCAGGTCGAGGTCGTCTTCGGGGGCACGTTCGTCGACTCGCTCGTCGCTCACCCGGGCTCCTGTAGATCCTGGTGGCTTTCGAGCGAAGTGTAACGCCAGCACGCACTATCGGAAGGTCGAGCGGGGTGACCGCCCTAAAAATAAACAGCCACTTGTATTACAGGCTGGCCGAATCTAAGATCAGCCTGTGTTGATCATACAAGCAACAGGAGGTAGCGGACCCCATGTCCACCAACACCACGACCACGCTCGATCCAGTGTCCCGCGCCAGCGGTGTGCGCCAGGCCTTGTGGTTGCTCGCAGCGGCGCTGCCCCTCGAGGCCGGCACGATCATGCTGGTCGGCAGCTCGCCGCAGGAGTAGGCGGCATGACCCCGCGAGCATCCGAGCTGGCGACCGACGCCGACCGCCCCGCCCCCGAACCGGTGGTGCACGCCAGGGCGGTGGACGAGGGTCGAGCGGCAGCAGCGATCAGCGACCTGCTCACGGCGCTCGGGCTCAACCCCGGCGATCCGGGTCTGGCTGACACGCCGGCCCGGATGGCCCGGATGTTCGCTGAGCTGCTGACGCCCGAGCCGGTCCGCGCCACGACCTTTCCCAACGACGCCGGCTACGACGAGTTGGTGCTCGTCGGCGACATTCCGTTCACGTCGCTGTGCGAGCATCACCTGCTGCCCTTCCGCGGGGTCGCCCACGTGGGCTATCTCCCCGACGCGCGGATCATCGGCCTGTCCAAGCTCGCCCGCCTGCTCGATGCCTTCGCCCGGCGTCCCCAAGTGCAGGAGCGACTGACGAGCCAGGTTGCCGACTGGCTGCGCGACCACCTCGCCCCGCGCGGTGTCGGCGTGGTCATCGAAGCCGAGCACCTGTGCATGAGCCTTCGCGGCGTCCAGGCCGAAGGGGCTCGCACCGTGACCTCCGCGCTGTACGGAGTGCTGCGCGACGACCCCGCCGCACGCGACGAGTTCCTCCACCTCGCCCGCCCGGGCGCCTCACATCGGAGCTAGCAGCATGGACCGCATCCGCGACGTCGACATCCAGCGGCTGGTCCGCTCCCGGCAGCCAGTCGACCCGAGCCTGCTTGCCGATCCCGACGTGCCGCTGGCCCGTGTGGCCGCCGGTCAGTAGCCGCCCGGCTCGCCGACGGCGACGCTGTCGACGGCGACCTGATCCGGGCGCACCGCCAGCGTCAGCGTGGTGGCGTCGGTGCCGATGGTGATGGTGAAGTGGCCCAGCGTGCGCATGCGCACCTGCACCCGGTCGAGCTCCTGGCCGGCGAGCGCGCCGAGGGCGGTGTTGACGTCGGCGATCTGCTGGTCGAGCTCCTTGCCGCGCGGTGTTTGGCGCAACACCCCGGTCAGGAGCTTCTCGCCCTCGGCCTTGTACAGCTGGCGGGCGCGGGCGGTCTGCAACGCCAGCTCGACCACCGAGCCCAGCGTGCCGACCAGCTCGGCGGGCACGACCCCCTCGGTCACGGCGGTGCGCAGCCGGTCGAAGTGCGCGCGCCGGTCGCCGTCCAGCGCCGGCAACAGCGCGTCGATCTCGGCGGTGACCAGCTCGGCCTCGCTGTCGCCGAGCGAGATCGGCTCGGCGGCCTCGCCCGGCTGGCCGGCGCCGTCGCCCTCGGCGGCCGGGCCCGACGTCGGCTCACTCATGGTGGGCCGCTTCCAGGATCGAGTGGAACTCGTGCTCGAAGCCGCCGGTCTCGATCGGGCAGTGCATGCCGCACTCCTTCGGCGCGTTGGTCTCCCACCACCAGCGGCCCTCGCGGTCGTCCTCGCCGTCGGAGATCGGGCGGGTGCAGGGGTCGCAGCCGATCGAGGTGTAGCCCTGCTCGTACAGCGGGTGGATCGGCACCTCGAGGTCGCGGCAGTACTCCCACACGTCGTCTTTGGTCCAGTCCGCCAGCGGGTTGAGCTTGACGATGCCGTCGTGGTCGTGGTCGAGCTCGACCTTTTTGATGGCGGTGCGCGACGCCCACTGGTCGCGCCGCAACCCGGTGAACCAGGCGTCCAGGCCTTCAAGCGCCCGCAGCAGCGGGCGGACCTTTCGGATCTGGCAGCACGTCAGCCGCAGCGGCACGGACTCGTAGAACAAATTCAGCCCGTGTTTGTTGACCATCGCGTCGACCTCGCGCTGGTCGGGGGTCTGCACCTCCAGCTGCGCCTCGGGATAGCGGGCGCGGACCTGGTCGATGAAGTCGTAGGTGGCCTGCGGCAGCCGCTGCGTGTCCACGGTGGCCACCCGGATGTCGGGCTTCATCTGGTAGGCCATGTCGAGCAGCACCATGCCGTCGATCTGAAACGAGGTGATGATCGCCACCCGGTCGCCGAAGGTCTCCAGCGCCCAGGCGACCACGTCCTCGGGCTCCTGATCGTCCAGCTCGACGGCGATCTCGCCGATCTCCAGGTCGTCGAACCCGACCCGGTCGGTCACGTCTGTCGACATGCCTCCTCCTGCGTATCGGATGTGGCGGATGGACCGTTCGCGGTGACCGCAGCGTGCGCGGCCCGGGGCGCCGGCAGCGCCCCGGGTGGGGTGGGGCGGGTTAGCCGCCGGCCAAAGCCGGCAGGATGCCCAGCGTGTTGCCCGGCTCGAGCTTGGCGTCGAGCCCGCCGACGCCGCGGATGTCTTCCTCGTCGATGTAGAGGTTGACCGCCGGGTTCATCTCGCCGCCGTCCAGCAGATAGCCCACCAAATCCGGGTGGTCGCCGGCGAGGCGCTCAAGCACCTCGCGCACCGTGCCCGGGGCCACGGCGATCTCGTCGGCGCCGTGGGACAGCTCGATGAGGGTGCCCGGCACCCTCACCACGGGCCGGGTGTCATCGCCCTCGCCGGCGTCAGAGCCGTCGTCGACCTGGTCGCCGTAGGCCACCGCCTGCAGCTGCTCATCGCTGCGGTCCAGGCAGAAGTCGTGGAAGGTGTAGCCGTCGCCGTGGCCGTTGCGGGCGGCCTTCTCGGACAGCCATCCCTCCACCAGGCGCACCACCGCGTCGTTGAGGTCCTCGGTGGGGATGCGGCGCAGCAGCGGCTTGCCGATCTGGGCCTGGGTGCCCAGGCCGCCGCGCAGGGTCACGTCGTAGGCCTCGACGCGCTGGCCGTCGGCGAGCTTGGCGGTGGTGCCCTGCAGGCCGATGTCGCCGACCCAGTGGTGGGCGCACGAGTGCGGGCAGCCGTCCATGAAGATCTTGAGGTCAGCGATCTGGTCGCCGAAGCGCTCGTCGAGCGTCTCGAGGATCTCGGAGAGCTTGCCCTTGGTCTCGGCCACCGAGTAGTTGCAGAACTTGTGGCTGGTGCAGGCGATCGAGTTGCCATACGCCTGGTTGCGGGCGGCCGGGAAGCCGACGCCGCCCAGCGCGCCGAGCAGCTCGTCGAGGCGCTCGTTGGGCACGTTGCCCACGATGAAGTTCTGCTGGCGGGTCAGGCGGATGTCGCCGCCGACGTCCTCGACGGCGTCGGCCACCTGCTTCATCTGGTCGCCCGACATCCAGCCCATCGGCACCGACACGCCCACGTACGAGCGGTCGGCCTGGGCCTGGGGGTGCACGCCGAGGTGGTCGTGGCCGGCCTCGGGCTCGGGCGCGGTGGCGTCCTCGAGCGTGCGGCCGAGGCGCTCCTCGAGCTTCTCGCGGGTGCCCTCGGGGCCGAGGTCGTCGACCAGGAACTTGATGCGCGCCTTGGCGCGGCTCATGCGGTACTTCGGGTCGTTTTGCCAGATGTCGGTGACGGCGGCCAGCACCTCGTTGGCCTCGTCGTAGGGCACGAACACGCCGAGGTCGCGCGACAGCCGCGGGGTGTTGGACAGCCCGCCGCCCACGCGCAGCGCGAAGCCCGGCCGGCCGTCCTTCTCCACGGCGATGAGGGCGACGTCGTGGATCTCCGGCGCGTTGCACTGGCCCGGGCAGGCGCTGACGGTGAACTTGTGTTTGCGCGGCAGGTTGGAGTAGTCGCGGTTGCCGTAGAAGTAGCCGACGGCTTGCTCGATCACCGGGCGCACGTCGAACAGCTCGTCGGCGGCGATGCCCGCCACCGGGCAGCCGGTGATGTTGCGGACCGTGTCGCCCTCCCCGCCGATGGTGGTCAGGCCCGTCTCGCGGATCTCGTCGAGCACCTCGGGCAGCTGGTCGAGCCGCACGTAGTGCAGCTGCAGCCCCTGGCGGGTGGTCAGCTCGCCGTAGTTGTTGCCGTAGCGCTGGCTGATGTCGCCCACGCCGCGCAGCTGGGCCGGGCTGAGCTGGCCGCCGGGCACCTTGATGCGCACCATGAAGGTGCCGACCTTCGGCTTGTCGTGGGTCAGCCCCCACCAGTTGAGGCGGACGATGTCCTCCTCGGGGACCGCCTCGTAGCCGGTGGCGATCAGCTGGGGCAGGTCGTCGACGATGTCCAGCGGGAACTTCTCGGTCTTGAGCCGCTCCAGCGAGTTGCGGCGCTGCACGAGCTCCCAGGAGGGCTCTTCGCGTGGGCGGCGTCGCGTGGTCGCGACCATGACGGGACTCCCTTGGCGAACGGTCGACGGGTTCGGTCCGCGCCGCGCTGGGTGAG
Organism: uncultured Actinomycetota bacterium; assembly: GCA_964418395.1. GTDB lineage: Bacteria > Actinomycetota > Nitriliruptoria > Euzebyales > Egibacteraceae > QS-5-72-10. The sequence goes on along the minus strand of CAYQMQ010000030.1, from coordinate 895 downwards.
CGCACGGCGTCGACGGGCAGTTCAGCCGCTCGGGAGGGGTGCCCGCAACGCGCTGGCTGGATGGAACGGTTTTTACGGCGCAGACAGTGGTTTGCGCGCGAGCCGTGGCAGAGTAGGTGAGTTTCCTGTCACGCGCGGTCCGCTTGCGGGTCGGGCGGCTCGAGTGCCCAGGTGGCGATGCGGTCGTCGTTGGTGGAGTGGGAGGCGGCGATGATGATGATGCGGTCATCCGGCTCGAGGACGGTGCCGCCCTGGGGCACGTGGGTCCGGCCGTGGCGAATGAGGGTGACCACGCGGCAGCCGTCGGGTGGGGGCACCTCGCGGAGGGGACGGCCGGCGACCGGCATATCGTGGGCGATCTGGACCTCGATGACGTCGATTTCGGGGTCGTCGACGGGGATGAACTCGGCGACGGGGCTCCACACGGTGGCGCGTTCGCTGAGGCCCAGCGTCCGGCTGAGGGTGGCGAGGGTGGGGCCCTGCACGGCGGTGGCGATGAGCACCACGAAGAACACGGTGTTGAAGATGTCGGCACCTTCGGGGTAGTCGGCGGTCAGCGGGAAGGTCGCCAACACGATGGGCACCGCGCCGCGCAGCCCGGCCCAGGACACCAGGGCGGTTTCGCGGGGGTTCCAGCGGCGGGTGACCAGCTGCCAGCTCAGGCACAGGTGCACCGCGATCGGGCGGGCCAACAGCACCACGGCGGCGGTGACCCCGAGCGCCGACAAGGCCACGGCGGGCAGCTGGGAGGGAAACACCAACAGCCCCAGCAACAGGAACAGGCCGATCTCGGCCATGCCGGCAAGGGCCTGGTGGAAGGTGCGGATGACCCGCCGGTGGGCCGGCACGTACATGCCGATGAGCAGCCCGCACAGGTACACGGCCAAGAACCCCG
>CAYQMQ010000029.1:0-14828 GCA_964418395.1 uncultured Actinomycetota bacterium | reverse complement strand
GCCGCCGGCCTCGACGTCCCCGACGTGATCGAGGTGGCCGTGCGGCGCCTGCCCGGGGTCTATCCGGTCTATCCGGTGGGGTTCGAAGCTCATTTCGACGCCGTGGACGCGTGGTTGACCGGACAGTCGCGCCTGCTGTCGTTCGGCCGCCAGGGCCTGTTCGTGCACGACAACGCCCATCACGCGCTGGCGATGGGCTGGGCCGCCGCCGAGGCGCTGCACCCCGGCGGGGCCTTCGACGACACGGCATGGCAGCGAGCACGGCAGCGGTTCCGCGAACACGTCGTCGAGGACTGAGCCGCTCGGCCGCGTCCGAGTCAGCCCGGCGCGGTCACCGAGACCGGGCGGCGGTTCGCGACGCGCCACATCGCCGGCAGCACGGCCCGCAGGTAGGGGAGCAGGCGCACGAACGAGCGCCCGTGCGTTCGGAACCGATAGGTGATCGGCACTTCCGCGTAGTGGTGCCCCTTGGCCAGAAGATCCAGGGTCAGCACCTGGGCGTAGTTGAAGTCGTGGGCGATCTCGGCCGCTGCGGTGGCCCGCCGGGACAGCGCCCGATAGCCGCTTTGGCCGTCGGACACCGGCCGCCGGGCCACGAACGCCAGCCAGCGCGTCAGCACGCGGTTGCCCAAGCGCCGGTGGGGACGCATCCGCTCGATCCGGCCGGCGAAGCGCGAGCCGATCACGTAGTCGGCTTCGCCGGCCAGCACCGGCCCGACGACGGCCTCGAGCTCTTCGGGGGCGTACTCCCCGTCGGCGTCGCAGAAGGCCACGGCCGCCGGATGCAGCCTCGAGGCCTCGGCGAGCCCCGAGCGCACGGCCGCGCCCAGCCCGCGCCCGATGGGGTGCGACACGACCGTGGCGCCGGCCTCGGCAGCCCGCGCTGCCGTGGCGTCGGTGGAGCCGTCGTCCACCACGACGCAGCGCACCGGCCGGCCGGCGACCTGAGAGGGAGCCCGCCGCAGGACCGCCGCGACGGTCTCCTCCTCGTCGCGCGCCGGCAGGAACAACACCACCGGGCCCCGGGGGTCGGCCGGCGGCGCGGGCAGCTGCGAGATGGCCCGTGCCGGCAGCCGCACCCGGCCCAGCAGCCCCGGGGATGGCACCACCAACGCCAGCCCTCCGGCCGCGAGGGCGTAGCCGGTCTTGACGGCATGGGCCGTCACGATGGCCGCCAGCCCCGTGGCGGGATCCACGCCCAGCGCGACCAGCGCGGCCGTGCCGGCCGCCTCGTACGTGCCGATCCCGGCCGGGGCCACCGCGACGACCTGGCCGGCGACGCTGGCCGCGGTGACCGCCAACGCCGCGACCGCGCCCAGCTCGAGGCCCACCAGGTGGGCAGCGTGCCACATCACCGTTGCCTCGAGGGCCCAGGCGGCCGTGGCGGCGGCCGCCACCCCGGGGCCGGGCAGCCGCAATCGGACGCCCTCGGCCTGGCGCTGGCGGTGCAGCCACCAGCTGCCCGCCACGGCCAGCGCGAGCGGCACGACCAGCAACGCCAGGCCCCAGCGGGACAGCACCCCGGGAGCGCCGAGCCCGTAGGCGCCCAGGGCCAGCGCGATCGCGGCCAGGCCGGCGAGGTCGGCCGCCCGCAGCGTCAGCGTCGAGGAAGCCGCGGCTGCCAGGGGAGTGGCGGTGCGCCGCGCCACGCTGAGGACCCGCAGCGGCTCGCCGAGGCGCAGCGGCAGCACGTGGTTGCCGCCCAGCGCGAGATGGATGCCCGCGAGGGCGTGGCCGAACCGCAGGTCGGGGACGAGACGCCGCCAGGCCACGGCTCGCAGCGCGAAGGCCCCGCCGTAGGCCACGAGCACCGCCGCGGTCACCATCGGCGCGTCAGCGGCGGTGCGGGCAGCCAACGCGAGCGCCTCGCGGTCCACCAGCTGCCACACCGCGGGCACCGCCACGGCGAGCGTGCCCAGACCCAACACCCAGGCAGTCCGGCTCATGAGGGTGCAACCTGCTTTCGCTCGGTGACGGGGTGCACGGGCTCGCCAGCCCACGGCAAGCGCATTTGGTAAGCCTTACTTAATCAGTATACTCCTCACGCCTTGCAACAGCGAAGCGGAGAGGATGCGTGGTGGGACAGGTCGTGGTGACCGGCGCCGCCGGGTTCATCGGTTGCCATCTCGTGGACCGTCTGAGCCGTGACGGACACGCCGTCACCGGCATCGACCGGCGCACGCGGATGCCGCCGAGCGTCGAGCCGTTGATCGCGGACGTGGCCGCCGGCGATGAGCGCGTCTCGGCCGCGCTGCGGGAGGCCGAGGCGGTGTTTCACCTCGCTGGTTGTCCGGGAGTGCGCACGGCGGCGCCGGACATCGCCCACCGGCGGTGGCGCGACAACGTCGAGTCGACCATCCGCGTGCTGGACGCCGTGCCCGACGGCGTGCCGGTGGTGGTGGCCTCGTCCTCGTCGGTGTACGGCGGGGCCGTTCGCGGCGCGGCTGGTCGGCTGCGGCCCAGCCACGAGGACGACCCGCTCTTCCCTCGTGGCGGCTATGCCCGTTCCAAAGCGACCCTCGAACAGGTCTGTGCCGAGCGGATGGCCCGGGGCGGCTGTGTCGCGGTGGCGCGGTTGTTCACCGTGGGCGGGGCTGGTCAGCGCCCGGACATGGCCATGACCCGCTGGCTGGCCGCCGTGCGAGCCGGCCGCCCCGTGCAGGTGTTCGGCTCGACGGCCCGGTGCCGGGATGTCACCGACGTGCGCGGCGCGGTCGACGGCTTGGCGCGGCTCGCCGAGCGACAGGTGTGCGCCACGGTGAACCTGGGCACCGGCCAGCCCCACAGCCTCGCCGAGATCCTCGACGCCGTGGGCGCCGCGGTGGGGCGGAGCCCCGTGGTGCGCGTCGTGCCGGTGGGTGACGAAGAGCCGGAGGCCACGCTCGCCGACACGCGCCGGTGCGAGCGGCTGTTGGGCGTGGTTCCTCGCACCGACCTGTCCGAGCTGGTGCGGTGGCAGGCCGCCGCCGGGGCCGAGCCCGGCTCTGCCGCGTGAGCTAGCCGGCACGGCTCGCGCTCGGGTCGACCTCGCGCAGATCGGGCGTGGCCGCTGCCTCGTGCCCGGCGAACACGGTGGCCTCGTGGCCGTGCTCGAGGTGGACACGCACGCGCGTGCCCACCGGAGGGGCGTCGGTGTGCAGGCGGAGCGACCGCAGTCGGTGCCCGGAGGCGAGCTCCAGGCTGTAGAGGATGAACGCCCCGTGGAACTCCGCGCCCACGAGGGTGGCGATGCCCGCGGGATCCGGCTCGAACACGACCTCGTGGGGCCGCACCATCACCTCGACCGCGGTGAGCTCATCGACCGGATGAGCCGCGACGGTCCCTGCTTCGGTCACGAGATGGCCGTTGTGGCGCTCGGCCGGCAGGAAGTCGGCCTCGCCCACGAAGGTGGCCACGAACCGATTGCGGGGCGTGTGGAACACCGCCGGTGGAGCGGCGACCTGTTCGAGCTGCCCGGCTCGCATCACCGCGACCCGGTCGCCCACCGCCAGGGCCTCCTCGTGATCGTGGGTGACGAAGAGCGCGGCGGCCCCGGCCTGGCGCAACACCTCCACGGTGTGCCCGCGAACCTCGCCTCGCAGTCCGCGGTCGAGGTCGGAGAACGGTTCGTCGAGCAGGATCACCTCGGGATCCGGGGCCAGCGCACGGGCCAGCGCCACGCGCTGGGCCTCTCCGCCCGACAGCTCGTGGGGATAGCGCTCATCGAAGCCGGTCATGGCCACCAGGTCGAGCACCTCGCGCACGCGGCGGTTCCGTTCGCGGCGGTCGGCGCCGCGCCCCTGGGCGAGGCCGAACGCCACGTTGGCGGCGACGGTCAGATGCGGAAACAGCGCGTGGTCCTGGAACACGATGCCCACGTGCCGACGCTCGGGCGGACACCAGGACCCGGCCCCGTCGACGAGCGCGTCACGGATGCGCAGCTGGCCGGCGTCGCAGCGCGTCAACCCGGCGATCAGCCGCAGCAGGGTGGACTTGCCACAGCCGCTCGGCCCCACCAGGGCCAGCAGCTCGCCGTCCTGCACGGTCAGATCGACGCCGCCGACCGCCTCGACCTCGCCGAAGCTCTTGCGCACCCCGGTGAGCTCGAGGGCGGGGGAGGTGCCGATCCGTTCAGGGCCTGTCATCTCGCTATCCCTCCTGCGCAGCGGGAGCGGCCGAGGGGACCCTTCGGCCGCCCGGGGCCAAGGGGCCCGAGGGCCGCAAGAGGATCACGACCGGTAGCGTCGCGACCGCGACGATCACCAGCGCCGGCAACGCGGCGCTCTCCCAACGGGACTCGGAGGCCAGCTGCCACACCCACACCGAGAGGGTGTCGAAGCCGAAGGGGCGCAAGAGCAAGACCACGGGCAGCTCCTTGAGGGCGTCCACGGCGATCAGCAGCGCGGCCACGCCGAGCCCGGCCCGCGTCAGCGGCAGGTGGACGCGGCGCAGGACGCGTCGGGGTGTGGCGCCGAGCGTGAGCCCCGACATCGTCATGGTGGGCGGGACCTTCTCCAGGCTGGCGTCGAGGCTGTGGTAGGCCAGGGCGGTGAACCGGGTCACGTAGGCGTACACGAGCCCGGCCAGCGAGCCCGTCGCCAGCGTGCCGGTTCCCGAGACCCCCAGCGCCTCCAGCACCGCGGCCACGCCCCCGAAGCACACCAGCACCCCGATGGCCACGACCGGACCGGGCACCCCGTAGCCGACGCTGGTCAACCGGGCCGCTTTGCGCGCGATCGGGTCGCCGCTGAGGCGCACGCCGTTGGTGACCACGACCGCCGCGGCCACACAGCCCACGGTGGCGGCTCCCGCGAGCACCGCGCTGTTGGCGAGATAGGAGAGGAACCGGCCGTCGAACGCGCCGGCCACGCCCCGCACTCCGGCGACGTCCGCCCACGTCACGAGCCGCAGCACCGGCACGACGAAGGCGGCGGCCAGCACCAGCCCGCAGACCGAGGTCGCCACCCATCCCCGCGTCCCCGTGAGGTGGATCGGCTCGAGCCCCGTCCCACCGCCGGCCTGGTGGTAGCGGGCGCGGCCGCGCCACAGCCGCTCGGCGGCGATGACCGCCAGGGCGAACAGCAGCACCAGCGCGGCGAGGCCGACCGCCCCCTCACGGTCAAACATCCCCTTCCACACCTGATACAGGCCCACCGAGACCGTCTGCACGTTGAAGTACTGCACGGTGGCGAAGTCGGTGAGCGTCTCCATCATGACCAGCGTCAGCCCGGCGGCCAGCGAGGGGCGGGCGAGGGGCAACACGACCCGGCCGGCGGCGCGCACCGGCCCGAGGCCGAGCGTGCGGGCGGCTTCCAGCGCGCCGGCGGCCTGCTCGACGATCGCCGAGCGTGCCAGCAGGTACACGTAGGGGTACAGCGACAGCGACAGGACGATCGCCGCGCCGCCCAGGGACCGCACCTCGGGGAACCAGGCGTCCGGGCCGAACAGTTGCCGCAGCCCGGTCTGGACCGGCCCGGGGAAGTCCAGCACCGACAGGAACACGAAGCCCAGCACGTAGGCCGGCATCGCCAGCGGCAGCATCAGCAGCCACGTGAAGGCCCGTTGGCCGGGGAAGCGATACGCCGTCACCAGCCACGCCAGGCCCGCTCCGAGAACGAGCGTGCCCGCGGCGACCGCGGCCAACAACCCGACGGTGGTGGCCAACATCCCGGGGAGGCTCGTTTCCCAGAGGTGGGCCCACAGCTGCGGGGCTGGCCGGAGCGCGCTCACGGCCACGACCCCGACCGGCAGAGCGACGACCACGGCGACGAGCATCACGACCGCAGCCCACCCGGGGCGCAGGACCCGACGGCGTGCGCGGCCCCGGGCGGCAACCACAGACCCCGTGGGGGGCGTGCCGGGGGCTGTGGCCATGCCGGGGCGGGTCATTCGTAGCCGACCTCGTCCATGAGCCGGACCGCTTCGTCGTTGAGGTGGCCGAACTCGGCCGCGTTGAGCTCGTCGGCGGTGAACTCCCCGAACTCGGCGATCAGCGGATCCGGGTCCACCGCAGGGTTGACCGGGAACTCGTGGTTGCCGGACACGAACGACTCCTGGCCGTCGGTGGCCAGCCACTCGATCAGCCGCTGCGCCAACTCCGGGTTGTCGGCCTCGGCCGTGACGCCGGCCCCGCTGATGTTGACGTGGGTGCCCCGACCTTGCTGATTGGCCCAGTGCACCGCGACGTTGAGGTCGGGTTCGTCTTCGAGCAGCCGAGCCACGTAGTAGTGGTTGACGACGCCCACATCGCATCCGCCGGAGGCGACGGTGTCGATGATGCGCACGTCGCTGTTGATGATGTCGACGTCGTTGTCCACCCAGCCTCCGACGATCTCCCGGGCGCCCTCTTCGCCGTGGTGGGCGATGAGGCTGGCCACCAGCGACTGCGTGTAGACGTTGGTGGAGTTGCGCATGCACAGCCGACCCTCCCACCGGGGGTCGGCCAGGTCCTCGTAGGTGGACAGCTCCGCGGCGTCCACCTGCTCCGGGTTGTAGATGATGGTGCGCGCGCGCTTGGACAGGCCGAACCAACGGCCCTCGGGATCCCGCAGGCTGGACGGGATGGCCTCTTCCAGCGTCGGGGAGGAGAGGGGTTGGAACAGCCCCTCCTCGGCCGCGAGCGCGAGGTTGGCGGCGTCCACCGTCATGTAGACGTCCGCTTGGGTGTCGGCCCCCTCGACGGCGAGGCGCTCCCGGAGCTCGGCATCGCCGCCGAACAAGAACTCCACCGAGATGCCCGTCTCCTCGGAGAACTGCTCGAAGGCCGCCTCCAGGTCGTAGTGGCGACCGGAGTACACCCGCACCGTGTCGTCGCTGCCCGAGGCGATGTCACAGCCCGCAGCCGCCACGGCGATCAGCGACACCATCACGGCCACCCATAGCCAACCCATCCGACTCATTCGGTGCCTTCCGTTGATTCCGGTGTGCGAGGGTGCGCGGGGCGCGCGCCGGAGGGGGCACGGTGGACCCCGACCCACAGTTTGTAATAAGGTTAGCTTAACTTATGCAAATCTTTCGCTCCGCGTCGCCGCGAGCGGGCCCGCCCCACTGCTCCTCCCGATGCCTCGCCGGTGCGGCCGCCTTGGCGGCGGTGATCGTGGCCGGGGCCGCCGCCGCCGGCATCCCGGTGCCGGCGACCCACGACACCCGGACCAGCGGTGACGAGCCGTACTACCTGCTGACGGCCCTGAGCCTGGCGACCGACGGCGACCTCGACGTCGCCGACGAACACGCGCACGCCGCCTACCGCGGGTTTCACGAGCCGACGCTGGCCCCGCAAGCGGCACGCCAGCCCGACGGCCGCATGGTGGTGCCCCACGATCCGCTGCTGCCCGCGCTGCTCGCCGCGCCGCTGACCGCAGCCGGCTGGATCGGCGCGAAAGCCGTGCTCGCGGGGCTGACCGGTGTCGTCGCCGCCGGGCTGGTGTGGGTGGCGGTGCGGCGACTCGGAACCCGCGTGGGGACCGCGACCGCCACGGCGGTGCTGCTCGGCGCCAGCGCCCCGCTGGCGGTGTACGGCACGCAGGTCTATCCCGAGATCGCCGCGGCGGCCACCGTGCTCCTCGCCGTCGCGGCGTTGACCGGCCCCTTGCGACGCTCCGGCCAGCTCGCGTTGCTGACGGCCGTCGTCGCCCTGCCGTGGCTGTCGATCAAGTACGCGCCGGTGGCGGCCGTGCTCGCGGCCGTCGGGGTCGTCCGCCTGTGGGGGGACGGTCGCGGCCGGCGTGCGGTGGGCCTCGCCGCCGTCCTCGTGCTCGCCGGGATCGCCTATCTCGTCGCGCACGCCTCCTGGTACGGGGGCATGACCGTCTACGCTGCGGGCGATTTCTTCCAGGACCACGGCGGACAGACGAGCGTGCTGGGCACCAACCCGGACTACCTGGGGCGCAGCACCCGGTTGCTCGGGCTCATGGTCGATCGGAGCTTCGGCCTGGTCGCTTGGCAGCCGGCCTGGCTGCTCGCCGTCCCCGCCGTCGCGGCCCTGCTGCGCCGGCGACCGGTGGGCTGGGCCGCCCTGGCCGCCCCGCTGGCAGCGGGATGGCTGGTGGCGACGTTCGTGGCCGCCACGATGCACGGCTGGTGGTTCCCCGGACGCCAGACGGTCGTGGTGCTGCCGCTGGTGGTCCTGGCGATCGCCTGGTGGGTCGACACGAGCCGGGCTCGGCTGACCGCCTGCGTGATCAGCGGCGTCGCCGGCGTGGCGACCTACGGCTGGCTGGTGGCACAGGGCTGGCAGCAGCGCGTCACGTGGGTGATCGACTTCGCCGCCGCCTCGGGGCCGCAGCAGCTGTGGCGTTGGGCGCTGCCGGCCTATCAGGAGCCGTCGACGCTCACGTGGGTCGCCCATGCCGCCTGGCTGCTGGCGGCGGCCGTCGCGGTGTGGTGGGGTTGGCGCTCCGGCGTGGCCAGCCCGGCCGGGGTCGGCGCCTCGTCGACCCCCGCGCGCTCGCGGTGAGCCGGACACCCTCAGTGTCAGGCCACGGCTCTCGGCTCGAGGGGCCCGGCTCAGGTGTCGTCCTCGGTTTCGGCTTCCGTGCCGGTGTCGCCCTCGGTGCCGGTACCGGTCTCGCCCTCGGTGCCGGTCCCGGTGCCCGTGCCGGTCCCGGTCTCGCCACCGGTCCCGGTGCCCGTGCCGGTCCCGGTGCCCGTACCGGTCGTCCCGGTCCCCCCATCCTCGCCCTCGAGCTGGCGGACGTCTGCGCCGTCGTCTCCGCACGCGGTGAGGGGGACGGCGAGAAGGGCGGCACTGGCGATGGCGAGCAGCCTGTGGCGTGGCACGAACAGCCTCCTTCGGATGCGAACAGGTCAGGGAAGCCTAACCTTCGATGCGGGGTCGACACAAACCCCGCGAGGCCGGGCGGCCCGGCACCGCCGCGCCCCGCTCGGGACGAGGTGTCGGCGGTGGTGGCTACACTTGCCGCGGCCTTCCCCGGGTCCCCTACGCCGAGGCGCATCGACTCGCTCGTGGCTCGAAGCACCCGCAACCGCGACGTCATCACCATCCAGGGCGCGCGCGAGCACAACCTCGCGGACGTGCACCTGAGCCTGCCGCGCGACAGCCTGATCGTGTTCACGGGGCTGTCCGGGTCCGGCAAGTCCAGCCTGGCCTTCGACACGATCTACGCCGAGGGCCAGCGCCGCTACGTCGAGTCGCTGTCGGCCTACGCCCGGCAGTTCCTCGGGCAGATGGACAAGCCCGACGTCGACTACATCGAGGGGCTGTCGCCGGCCATCTCGATCGACCAGAAGTCGACGAGCAAGAACCCCCGGTCGACGGTGGGCACGATCACCGAGGTCTACGACTACCTGCGCCTGCTGTACGCGCGGGCCGGTCGGGCGCACTGCCCGAACTGCGACCGGCCGATCAGCCGGCAGTCGGCGTCCGAGATCGTCGACCAGATCGAACAGCTCGCCGAGGGCACGCGGTTCCAGGTGCTGGCCCCGGTGGTGCGCGGGCGCAAGGGCGAGTACCACACCCTGATCGAGCGGCTGTCCAAGGAAGGCTTCGTGCGCGCGCGGATCACCTCGGGGACCTCCGAACCCGAGGTGGTCGACCTGGCGGAGTTCGTCGCCGCCGGGCGGCGGCTGGAGCGCTACGAGCAGCACACCATCGAGGTCGTGGTCGACCGGCTCGTGGCCAAGGACGGCATCCGGCGCCGGCTGGCCGACTCGGTCGAGACCGCCCTCGGTCTCGCCGACGGCCTCGTGGCGATCGAGACCGTCCCGCGCGAGGCAGCCGAGGGCGAGCCGGAGACCCTCACCTTCAGCGAGCACCTGGCCTGCCCGGACTGCAACCAGAGCTTCGGCCAGCTCGAGCCGCGCAACTTCTCGTTCAACACCCCCTATGGCGCCTGCGAGACCTGCGACGGGCTGGGCACCAGGCTCGAGGTCGATCCGGACCTGGTTATCGGCGACACCGACGCCGGGCTCGACGAGGGCGTCATCCTGCCGTGGAACACCGGCTCGACGTCGACGTACTTCCGCCAGCTGCTGCGCGCCCTGGCCGAGCACCTCGACATCGACCCGGCCACGCCGTGGAGCCGGCTGCCGGCCAAAGTCAAACGCACCGTCCTGTACGGGCTGCCCAAGGGCCAACAGCTGACGGTGCGCTACACCAACCGGTTCGGGCGCAAGCGGCAGTACACCACCAAGTTCGAGGGGGTCACCGCCCAGATCGCGCGGCGCCACGCCGAGAGCGACAGCGACCACACCCGCGCCCGGCTCGAGCAGTACATGCGCCAGGTGCCCTGCTCGGCGTGCGGTGGCGCGCGGCTCAAGCCGATGCCGCTGGCGGTGCGCGTCGGTGGCCGCAACATCGCCGAGACGTGCGCGCTCAGCGTGGCCGACGCCGAGGCGTTCCTGTCCAGCCTCGAGCTCGCCGAGCGCGAGGCGGCCATCGCCGAGCGGGTGCTCAAAGAGATCCGCTCGCGGCTGCGGTTCCTGCTGGACGTCGGCCTCGACTATCTCAGCCTCGACCGGTCCGCGGGCACCCTGGCCGGCGGCGAGGCGCAGCGCATCCGGCTGGCCACCCAGATCGGCTCGGGGCTGGTGGGCTGTCTGTACGTGCTCGACGAGCCCTCGATCGGGCTGCACCAGCGCGACAACGAGCGGCTGATCGACACGCTGCAGCGCCTGCGCGATCTCGGCAACACCCTCATCGTCGTCGAGCACGACCGGGCGACGATCGAGGCCGCCGACCATCTCGTCGACATCGGCCCCGGCGCGGGGGAGCAGGGCGGCGAGATCGTGCACACCGGCACGCTGGCCGGGCTGAAGAAGGTCCGACGGTCGGTGACCGCCGACTACCTCACCGGCCGCCAGGAGATCGCGGTGCCCGCCGAGCGCCGCCCGGCCGACCCGGATCGGCAGCTCACCGTGCGCCAGGCCTCGGCCCACAACCTGGCCGACATCGACGTCGACGTGCCGCTGGGCTGCTTCGTGGCGGTCACCGGCGTGTCGGGCTCGGGCAAGTCCACGCTGGTCAACGACGTGCTGCACGCCTCGCTCCAGCGCCACATCAGCGGCGCGCGCGTGGCGCCCGGCAAGCACAAGCGCCTGGAGGGCCTCGAGCACGTCGACAAGGTGGCGTGCATCGACCAGGCGCCGATCGGGCGCACGCCGCGGTCCAACCCGGCGACCTACACCGGGGTGTTCGACCACATCCGCAAGCTGTTCGCCGCCACCAGCGAGGCCCGGGTTCGGGGCTACACGCCGGGCCGCTTCAGCTTCAACGTCAAGGGCGGCCGCTGCGAGGCCTGCGGCGGCGAGGGCCAGATCACCATCGACATGCAGTTCCTGCCCGACATCCACGTGCCCTGCGAGGTGTGCCACGGCGCGCGCTACAACGCCGAGACGCTGGAGGTCCGCTACCGCGGCCACACGATCGCCGACGTGCTCGACCTCACCGTCGACGGGGCCTTCGAGCTGTTCGCCAACGTGCCCGGCATCGCGCGGCACCTGGAGACCCTGGCCGACGTCGGTTTGGGCTACGTGCGCCTCGGCCAGCCGGCCACCACGCTGTCGGGCGGCGAGGCGCAACGGGTGAAGCTGGCCAGCGAGCTGCGCAAGCGGGCCACGGGCTCGACGCTCTACATCCTGGACGAGCCCACCACGGGGCTGCACATGGACGACGTCAACAAGCTGCTCGGCGTGCTGCACCGCCTGGTCGACAAGGGCAACACCGTGGTGATCATCGAGCACGACCTCGACGTCATCAAGACCGCCGACTGGATCGTCGATCTCGGCCCCGAGGGAGGCGCGCAGGGCGGCCGCGTGGTGGCGGCGGGCACGCCTGAGGACGTGGCCGCCACAGGCGGCAGTTACACGGGCAAGTTCCTGCAACCTCACCTGGCCTGACGGTGGCGGAACGCCAGGCCGGCTCGCCCCGCACCACCAACGCCCGGCTGGAGAAGCGGCTGGGCCTGCTGGACGTGTACGCCATCTCGATCGGCGCGATGGTGGCACCGGGGATCTTCCTCCTGCCGGGCATCGCCAGCGCCGAAGCCGGGCCCGCGGTCATCCTCGCCTACGTGGTCGCGGGCGTGCTGGCCGTCCCCGCCATGCTGTCCGCCGCCGAGCTGTCCACCGCGATGCCCCGCGCCGGCGGGCCCTACTACTTCCTGGACCGCGCGCTCGGCCCGCTGGTGGGCACCATCGGCGGGCTGGGCATGTGGGCGGCCCTGATGTTCAAGACCGCCTTCGCCCTGGTCGGCTTGAGCGCCTACCTGGGGCTGGTGGTCGACCTCCCGGTCGTGCCGGCTGCCGTGGTGCTCACCGTCGCGTTCACCGCGCTCAACGTGGTCGGCGTGCGCAAGACCTCCGTGCTGCAGGTGGTGCTGGTCGGGATCCTGGTGGTCTTTCTGACCGCCTTCTCGATCGCCGGGCTGGTGTCGCTGCTCGGCCAGGCCGGCGAGGTCGGCCATCGGTTCACGCCGCTGCTGCCGACCGGCCCCGAGGGGCTCGTCACCACCACCGGCATCGTGTTCTTCTCCTATGCGGGCCTCACCCAGGTCGCCAGCGTCGCCGAGGAGGTGCGGCGGCCCGGCCGGACCATCCCCACGGGCATGCTGCTGGCGCTGGCCAGCGCCCTCGCCTTCTACGTGATCGGGGTGACGGTCATGGTGGGCTTCATCGAGCCGGTTGCCCTGGGCGTCGACCTCACCCCGGTGGCGACGGTCACGCGGATGCTGGTGCCGGGCGCGGCGGGGCTGGCGGTGGTGACGGTGGCCGCCGTCGCGGGCTTCGCCGCCACGGGCAACGCCGGGATCCTGGCCGCGGCCCGCTATCCGTTCGCGATGGCCCGGGACCACCTGCTGGGCGAGCGCCTGGCCCGCATCGGCCGGTTCGGGACCCCCACGACCGCGGTCGTGGCCACCGGGGCGGTGATGGCCGCGACGATCGTCGCCCTGGACGTGGAAGCGATCGCCTCGCTTGCCAGCGCGTTCATCCTGGTGGTCTTCGGGCTGTTGAACGTCGCGGTCATCGTGATGCGCTCCAGCCGGATCCCCGCCTACGACCCGTCCTTTCGCTCGCCGCTGTACCCCTACACGCAGGTGGCGGGGATCGCGGCCACGCTGGTGCTCGTGGTCGAGATCGGGGTGCTGTCGACCCTGTTCACCGTCGGGCTGGCAGCGGGGTGCCTGCTGTGGTGGCGGGTGTGGGCGCGCCATCGGGCGGCGCGGCACGGGGCCGTCTACCACTGGTTCGAACGGCTCGGGCAGCGCCGCGACGACGGGCTCGACGCCGAGCTCATCGGCATCGTCCAAGAGGAGGGACTGCGCGAGGATGACCGCTTCGACGAGGTCGTGGCCCGCGCGCGGGTCATCGACCGGCCTCACGGTCTGACGATGGACGAGGGGGTGGCGGTGGCCTGCCACGAGCTGGCCGACGAAATGGGGGTCGCGACCGAGACGATCCTGGACCGATCGCGTTCCCACCAGCAGGTCGTGAGCGGTCACGCCGTGTTGGCCAGCGCGCTGTTGGACGAGCCCGCCCGCCCCGAGCTCGCGATGGTGCGGTGCCGGTCAGCTGCCGCCCCGGACGGCGGGGACCGCCCCACACCGCCGATCGCGGTGTTCGTCGTGGTGGGCGGGCGCGACAGGGCCGGGACCGTGCTGCGATCGCTGGCCCAGCTCGCCGCCCACGTCGAGGGCCCCGCGTTCGCTCGCGAGTGGTTGGCGGCCGCCGACGAGCAGGAGCTCAAGGAAGTGTTGCTGCACGACGAGCGCTTCCTGTCGCTGCGACTGTGGCCCGGCACCGCCGCCGAGCAACTGGCCGGTCAGCGGCTGCGCGAACTGGATCTGCCCACGGGAGCGCTGATCGCGCTAATCCGCCGCGACGGACAGATGCTGGTGCCCGACGGCGACACCCACCTGGAGGTCGACGACCGCCTGACGGTGGTCGGCGAGCCCCACGCGGTCGACGAGATCGCTCAGCGCTACGGCTTCCCGGCCGGCTAGGCACGGTGACCGTCGTCGATTTTTTTTCCCCAGGTTGGCGGGCCGATTTTTCCAACCAGTCACACCCCGAACGTACGATCCGGGTATGAACGATGACGGGAACCACCACGACGACGATCACGTCGACGGCGGCACCGGTCCCGGTGGCGACGGGGCTGACGGTGAGCCGGGCGAGGGCGAGCTGGCGGCATTGGCAAAGGATCTGCGCCGCGCCGAGCGGTCGTGGGCGCAGGCGGTGGTGCGCGCCGGTCGGCTGGCCAGTGCGGGGGTGGCCGAGCATGACGCCGGCCAGTCGTTGCAGCTGTGGTTGGGCACCGCGTGTCGCCAGACGGGGGCGGATCGGGCGACGCTGATCAACGCCGGTGAGGTGCTGGCTGACATGCCGGTGTTGCGCGGCCTGTTTTTGGACGGTGACGTGTCCTGGGGGCAAGTGCGGGCGATCACGCGGCTGGTGCGCCGCCGTTCCAGCAGCGACCGCGCGTGGTTGGACGAGCGCCTCGGGGCGACGTTCACCTATCACGAGGGCGATCTGGCCAATGTCGAGCCCGACGAGCTGGTGGCAGCGGCCGAGCGGGCCGTCGACGAGCTGCGCGACCTCGCCCGGCGTGAGCGCGAGGAGGCCGACGGGGTGGCGGCCAGCTTCGTGGCCGTGCAGCCGAGTTTCGATGGTGGCGCCCGGTTGTATGGGGAGTTGGATGCGCTGACCACCGCCACAGTGGTCGGCACCCTCGACCGGGCCGCCGAAGCACCGCAGCGTGACGAGGCCGGCCAGCCCCAGACCACGGCCGAGTCGGGTTGGACCACGACGGCGCGCAGCCGCCAGTACGCCGCGGCGCTGGCGCGGGTGTGTGGCGAGTGGGCCGGCGGCCACACGGCCGGCGGCGACGGCGC
>CAYQMQ010000028.1:0-15501 GCA_964418395.1 uncultured Actinomycetota bacterium | reverse complement strand
GCTTCGCGCTGCTGGCCGCGCTGGTGTTCGTGGCCGGCTATCCGCTGAGCATGGTCGGCGTGGAGGGGGCGGAGGAGTCCAACAACACCCCGCCGAGCGTGGCGCTGATCGCGCTGGCGTTGGGCCAGGTCGGGCTGGTGGCGGCCGCACGCGGGCCCGCTGAGCGCTGGCTGGCCCGGCCGGCGGTGTGGGCCAGGGTCGCCATCGGCGGCAGCGTGGCCATGACCGTGTACCTGTGGCACATGACCGCGATGGTGATGGTCGTCGCCCTGACCCACCCGTTCGGCCTGTGGCCGGTGACCGGCCGTGTCGACGCCCGCTGGTGGGCGCTGCGACCCCTGTGGCTGGCGCTGCTCGCGCTGACGCTGGCGTTGCTGGTGCGGGTCTTCGCCCGCTTCGAACGCGCCGGCGAACCCCGCTCTCGCCCCGGCCGGGCCCGCGCTGCGGCGGGCCTCGCCGCGGCCGTGGCCGGCATCGGGCTGCTGGTGACCGGCGGGCTGTACGACCCCGCCGCCACCGGCGGCGTGCCGCTGACCGCGCTGGGGCTGTTCCTCGGCGGCCTCGGGGCGCTCGGGGCGATCCGCACCCACCCGCCGCTCGACGCGCCCGCCCCCACGGATGCGCCGGATGCGGCGCGGTGACCGCTGAGCGCCTCCTGACCGTGCCCGACCCGTCGCTGGTGGTCCTGGTGGGCATCGCCGGCAGCGGCAAGTCGACGTTCGCCCGCACGCGCTTCGGAGCCGCCGAAGTGGTGTCCTCCGACGCGTGCCGCGAACTCGTCGCCGACGATGCGGACGACCAGTCGGCCACCGCAGACGCGTTCTCGCTGCTGGCGTTCATCGCCGACAAGCGCCTGCGTCGCGGCCGGCTGACCGTGGTGGACGCCACCAACGTCAAGCGGTCCGACCGCCGCCGGGTGCTCGGGTTGGCCCGGGCCCACCAGGTCCCGGCGGTGGCCGTCGTGCTCGCGGTGCCCCTGGAGGAGTGTGTCCGCCGGGACGCGCGCCGCGTCGACCGCACCGTGGGCCGGGAGGTGCTCGCCCGCCAGCACGCCCAGCTGGAGCAGGCCCTGCCGCACCTGCCCGAGGAAGGCTTCGCCGCCCTCCACGTGCTGCGCTCCACAGACGAGGTCGCCGCAGCGCGCCTGATCCGCCTCCGCGAGGATGTCCGATGAGCCCTCGCCTCTTGGCGCGGGTTGATCCGACACTGGCTCCGGTCGGGTGGAGCCTGTGTGGGACTAACGCCGCCACCGAGCGCCGCCACCGAAACTCAGGCCCGCCCCGGCCCGTTGGGAGGCTGATGCCACGCACCCGCACCGCCACCCGATGGGCCCTTCTCGGGCTGCTCAGCCTGGCGCTGGCCGCCTGCTCCGGGGAGGATCCCGCGGACCGGGTGGCCGCGGCAGCCGACGCGACCACGGCGGCTGGCACCGCCCGGACGGAGATGACGGTCGTCGTCGAGCCCGCCGACGGCGACGGCGCGGAGCTGATGCTGCAGGCCGAGGGGGAAGTGGACTTCTCCGCCGACCAGGCGTCGATGGCGCTGCGCGTGCCGGGCATCCCCGCTCCGCTGGTGACCGTGGTGGACGGGACCACCACCTACACGCGGATCCCCGAGGAGTTCGCCGAGGAAGGGGCGGGCTGGATCCGCCGGGAGGGCCCCGGTGGCGGGCTCGGTCTCGGCCCGGGCGTGGGGGTGGCCAGCGAGCACCCCACGCGGATGCTGACCGCGGTCAGCGCGGCGTCCGGTGACGTGGCCGAGCTCGGCGGCGGCGAGATCCACGACACCGACGTGGACGGCTTCGAGGTCACGGTGCGTGGCCGCGACCTCGCCAGGGGCGGCGACCTGCCGCCGGCGTTCGCCGAGCTGGCCATCCCCGTGGAGGCGTGGCTCGACGCGGACGACCGCGTCCACGAGCTCGTGGCGCGCTTCGATCTGGCCACGGTCCTGGAAGCGGCCCGGTCTCCTGCCGACGGCGGCGCGGCCGGGGCCGCGCTGGATGACACCCCCGCCACCGAGGGCACGTTGCGGCTTTTGTTCGAGATGTCCGACTTCGGCGCCGATACCGACATCCGCGTGCCCGCCGCCGACGACGTGATCGACGTCGACGCGTTCGATCAGCGGCTGTTGCAGGGCGAGTGAGCCCGGCGCGGGGCGGGGGCCGGCTCCCTCGTGTTGTTGGACCGCCCTCAACCCGCTACCGTAAAGACGGCTTTCGATCCCTCGCGGGAGAGTCTCCGGCGCGTGCCGGAGCGCCGAAGGAGCAACCCGCCCCGGGAATCTCTCAGGCACCCGGACTGCGAGGGCCAGGCCACTCTGGAGATGCCGACGGCCGGTTGAGCCGTCGCAGCCGAAGGGGCAAGCCGGCGGAGGCCGGCCGAACTCTCAGGCTCCATGACAGAGACCGGGGCAGCCCACCGCAAGGTGGACTGCGATCTCACCGTGTCAGGAGCCAACGATGCAGCCCACGCCCCAGCTGGCCTCGCACTTCAGCGACCGGCACATCGGGCTGTCGCCTGAGGATCACCAGCGGATGCTGGAGGCGCTCGGCTACGACTCGATCGAGGGCCTGCTCGAAGCCACCATCCCCAAGCAGATCCGTGGCGACCGTGAGCTCGGGCTCCCCCCGGCGCGCTCGGAGCACGAGGTGCAGGGCGCCCTGGCTGACCTCGCGTCCCGCAACCAGGTCATGACGTCGCTGATCGGCATGGGGTATCACGGCACCGTCACCCCGCCGGTCATCCGCCGCAACCTGCTGGAGAACCCGGCCTGGTACACCGCCTACACGCCGTACCAGCCGGAGATCTCGCAGGGCCGTCTGGAAGCATTGCTGACGTTCCAGACGATGGTGACGGACCTCACCGGCATGGAACTCGCCAACGCGTCGCTGCTGGACGAGGGCACCGCCGCCGCGGAGGGCATGACCCTGGTCCACCGCGTCCAGCGCCGCGCGGGCGGCACGTTCGTCATCGACGCCGACACCCATCCCCAGACCATCGACGTGGTCGCCACCCGCGCCCGCGCCCAGAACCTCGATGTCGCCGTGGGCGACCCGGCCGAGCTGCTGGGCGACGACGTGTTCGGCGTGCTGCTGTCCCAGCCGCGCTCGACCGGCGAGGTCGTCGACCTGGCCCCGCTGATCGAGTCGGCCCACCAGGCGGGGGCGATGGCGGTCGTCGCCGCCGACCCGCTGGCGCTGACCCTGCTGACCCCGCCGGGGGCCCAGGGCGCGGACGTCGTCGTCGGCTCCACCCAGCGCTTCGGCGTCCCGTTGTGGTTCGGCGGCCCGCATGCGGGCTACATCGCGATCCACGACGCGCATCGTCGGGCGCTGCCCGGCCGGCTGGTCGGCGTGTCCGTCGATCACCGCGGCGAGCCGGGCCTGCGGCTGGCGCTGCAGACCCGCGAGCAGCACATCCGCCGCGACCGGGCCACCAGCAACGTGTGCACCGCCCAGTCGCTGCCGGCGGTCGCCGCGGCGATGTACGCCGTCTACCACGGCCCCGAGGGGCTGACCGCCATCGCCGAGCAGGTGCACAGCCACGCCGCGGCGCTGGCCGACGGGCTGGCCGCCGCGGGGGTGGGCGTGCGCCACGCCGCCTGCTTCGACACCGTCACCGCCGAGGTGCCGGGCCGCGCCGACGCGATCTGCGGCGCCGCCGTCGACCGCGGGCTGAACCTGCGCCGGATCGACGGCGACACGGTGGGGATCACCGTCGACGAAACAACCGATCACGACGTGGTCGGCCGCGTGCTGGCCGCGTTCGGCGCCGAGGGTGGCGAGGGTGCGCCCCACCCGGCGCAGGCGGGCTCGCGCCTGCCGGCGAGGCTGCGGCGCACCGAGCCGCTGTTGACCTCCGAGGTCTTTCACGCCTACCGGTCGGAGACGGCGATGATGCGGTACCTGCGCCGGCTGGCCGACATGGACCTGGCGCTGGACCGCACGATGATCCCGCTGGGCTCGTGCACCATGAAGCTGAACGCCGCCGCGGAGATGGAGCCGATCTCCTGGCCCGGCTTCGCCGACATCCACCCGTTCGCGCCGGCCGAGCAGACGCAGGGGTATCGCCAGCTCATCGGCGAGCTCGAGGACTGGCTGGCCGAGATCACCGGCTATGACGCGGTCAGCCTGCAGCCCAACGCCGGCGCCCAGGGCGAGTTCGCCGGCCTGCTGGCGATCAGGCGCTATCACGCCGACCGGGGCGAGGATCACCGCGACGTGTGCCTGATCCCCGACTCCGCCCACGGCACCAACGCCGCCAGCGCGGCGATGGTGGGCTACCGCATCGTGGTCACCGCCTGCGACGAGGGCGGCAACATCGACCTCGACGACGTGCGCGCCAAGCTCGACCACCACGGCGACCGCCTCGCCGCGGTGATGATCACCTACCCCTCCACGCACGGGGTGTTCGAGGAGACCATCAGCGACCTGTGCGAGATCGTGCACGCCCACGGCGGGCAGGTCTATCTCGACGGGGCGAACCTCAACGCGATGGTCGGGCTGGCCTGGCCCGGCAAGTTCGGCGCCGACGTCAGCCACCTGAACCTGCACAAGACGTTCTGCATCCCCCACGGGGGCGGCGGCCCGGGCGTCGGCCCGGTCGCGGCCCGCAGCCACCTCGCCGATTACCTGCCGTCCAACCCCGTGGTCGCCGAAGCCGGACCCGAGGGCGGCGTCGGTGCGATCTCAGCGGCGCCGTGGGGCTCGGCGGGCATCCTGCCGATCTCGTGGGCCTACATCGCGCTGATGGGCGGTGACGGGCTCACCCGCGCCTCGCAGGCGGCGATCCTGTCGGCCAACTATCTCACCCGCCGCTTGGGCGAGGCGTTCCCGATCCTGTACACCGGCCCGGCCGGCACGGTGGCCCACGAAGCGATCGTCGACCTGCGCCCGATCACCGACGAGACGGGTGTGACCGCCGAGGACGTCGCCAAGCGCCTCATCGACCACGGCTTCCACGCCCCGACGATGTCGTTCCCGGTGGCCGGCACGCTCATGGTCGAGCCCACCGAGTCCGAGCCCAAAGCCGAGCTCGACCGGTTCTGCGACGCGATGCTGGCCATCCGCGCCGAGATCGATCAGGTGGCCCGCGGCGAGATCCCCCTCGCCGACAGCCCGCTGCGCCACGCTCCCCACACGGTCGACGACATCGTCGACGACGACTGGGACCGGCCCTACTCCCGGGCGGTGGCCGCCCACCCGGCCGGGGTCCGGCGCGACGCGAAGTACTGGCCACCCGTGGGACGCATCGACAACGCCTACGGCGACCGCAACCTGATGTGCTCGTGCCCGGACCTGGAAGCGCTGGCCGAGCAGTAGGTTGCTGGTGGGTCAGGCGCCGGCGGCGTCGACGTCGCCGGCAGAGTCAGGCTCGGCCGGCCGCGAGACCGGCGGAACGGCGCGTTCCGGCTCCAGCTCGGCCACCTCGCCCTCGAGCTGTTCGACGACGGGGTCCACGGCGATCGCGAACACGCCCTGCCCCTGGTGCAACAGGTCGACGACCTTGCGTTCGTCGTCGAAGGCGTAGACCGTCTTGCCGTCGCTGACCAGCGTCACGTGGCGCAGGTCAAGGCCCCGGTCGCGCATGTGGTCGATGGCCGCGCGCACCTTCTTCAGGTTGACCCCGGTGTCCAGCAGCCGCTTGATCACGCGCAG
Source organism: uncultured Actinomycetota bacterium (assembly GCA_964418395.1). GTDB lineage: Bacteria > Actinomycetota > Nitriliruptoria > Euzebyales > Egibacteraceae > QS-5-72-10. The sequence continues at coordinate 9,845 of CAYQMQ010000028.1, read as the reverse complement.
CTGGACGATGTCATCGAAGCTGTACAGCCGTTGGCTTCCCGAGCCGTCCGCGTCCCGCACCGACGCCTGCACCAACCCCGTGGTGGTCCAGTAGTCGAGCTGACGGTAGGTGATCCCCACCAGCTTGCAGACCCTCGGCCCGCGATAGCCGATGGGGCCTGTCTCCAAACCGGGGAGGGGGATGTCGCGCAGATAGCGGTTGGTCCGGCTCATGATGGCGTCCTCGGTCACAGTGGAACGTACGACCGTCCCGTTCGCGACCGTCCCACTGGCGGAATTCTCCGAGTGGACTTTACGCACTCCGGTCCGTCCCCGTCAACGGACCGCCGGCAGGAGCCTCAGGCCGGTCCCGGACCGGGGTGTGTCCACGGACCGACCATCCCCCGGTTGTGCACATTCTGTGCACAACCCTGTGGAAACCCGGCAACTCCCTGTGAGCCCACGACTCTGGTGTGTATCGAGCGGGCCCGGACCTACTTGAAGTCTTCGGGGGACACGGAGTCGAGGAACTCCTTGAAGCGCTCGACTTCGTGCTCGTCGTCGTCCTCGATCTCGATGCCGGCCTCGTCGAGCACGGACTCGTCGGCGAAGATCGGGGTGTTGGTGCGCACCGCGAGGGCGATCGCGTCCGACGGCCGCGACGACACCACCACCCCTTCGCCGCCCTGGCTCATCTGGACCTCGGCGTAGAAGGTGCCGTCGCGCAGCTCGGTGACGACGATGCGGTCCACCTGCACCGTCAGGGCGTCGAGCAAGTCGCGCATCAGATCGTGCGTCAAGGGGCGGGCCGTCTCCACTCCCTGGAGCGCGAACGCGATCGCCGTGGCCTCAACGGCACCGATCCAGATCGGCAGGTACCGCTCCCCCGTCTGTTCTTTGAGCAGCACGATCGGCTGGTTGTGGGGCAGCTCGACCCGGACGCCCACCAGTTCCAGCTCGATCACGAAGACTCCTTCACCGCTTCCACGGGTGGACCGAGTCTACGTCCGGCACACCCCACCCTCAATCACCTGACGGTTCCACGTTCCCATCCTGCCGTGGCGCGGCCGCATCAGCCGCGCCCGCACGGGCCAGACCGCGCAGCGCGGTCGCGAGCCCGCGACCGAGCCGAGCGGCAGCGTCGCCTCCTCCGGCGTCGGGCGCGGCGATGCGGTCGCGGGCGGTCAGCGGCACGCTCCCCACCGTCTCCCCGTCCACGGTGAGCTCGGCGTGGCCGACCGCGGCCCCCGGCGGAACGGCCTCGGCGACGTGTGGGGCCAAACGCAGCGCCAGCCGGGCGCGCGCGGCGGCCGGTACGGTCGCGCCCAGCGGGCCGTCGGTGGTCAGCGCCTCGGCGCGCCGTCCGCCCGGCCAGGTGGCAAGGGTCTCGCCGGAGGCGACCTCCGCGCGATCGAAGGTCGCAAACCCCCACTCGAGCAGCCGGGTGGCGTCCGCGCCCCGGTCGGGGCTGTCCAGCACCACGGCGATGAGCTGCCAGCCGTCCCGGGTGGCGCTACCGGCCAGCGAGAACCCCGCTGCGGAGGTGTGCCCGGTCTTGATGCCGTCCGCGCCCGGATAGCGCCCCAGCAGCTCGTTGCGGTTGACCAGCGGCGGCAGCCCGTCCACCACGACGGCGTCCGCGCCAGCGAATCGGGCGATGAGCGGCTCGTCCATCGCGGCCGCCCCGATCCGGGCGAGGCCGGTGGGGGTGGCGTGGTGGGCGGGGTCGTTCGTCAGCCCGGAGGCGTTGATGAAGGAGGCCGCGTCCGCCCCGAGCTCGCGGGCACGGTCGGTCATCGCCTCGGCGAAGGCAGCCTCGCTGCCGGCGACGTGCTCGGCGGCGGCGACCGCCGCGTCGTTGCCGCTTTCGACCATCAGCCCGGCGACGAGGCTGCCCAGCGGTACCTGCTGGCCGGCCTGCAATCCCACCGTCGCCCCGCCGACCCCGGCTGCGTTGGGCGAGGCCGTCACCACGTCGTCGAGATCGGCGTTCTCGACCAGCAGCAGCGCCGTCAGCATCTTGGTCAGCGAAGCCATCGGCCGTGCCCGGTCGGCTTCGTGGCCATACAGCAGGCGCTCGTCGGCCGGGTCCCACAGGGCCGCCCCGGCCGCTCGGACGGTCGGCTCGCCGGCGTCGCCGGGCGCGTCGAGCACGTCGGCGGGCAACTCCGACCGCGGGCTTTCCCGGGCGAGGCCGGCGGGCGCCAACACCCCGATCGCGAGGACCGCCACGCTGACGACCGCCGCCGGCGAACGCGCGCTGGGCACGCGAAGCCACCTAGCTGAGGTGAGCGACGTCACGCAACGCACGAGCGAGAAGGGCCCGCTTCAGCTTGCTCGTCAGCCCCGCCAGGGTCTCGAGCTGGCGTCCCGCCTGGTGCCGAGCCTCGGGGTTGCGCTGCCGCAGCAGCGGGGTGACCAGCTGCTCGAACAGCGCGACCTCGCGGTCGACGAACTGGCGATACATGCGCAGATGGCGAGCCTCGAGACCGAGGCGCAACAGCTCGCGGGCGGCCTTTCCGGCCAGCACATCGTCGGCGTTGAACGGGCCCCCGCCTGCCTCGTCGGCGCGGTCACCGAGGACGCCGTAGTTGCGCAGCTCCCGGACCTCTTCGGCGGTCAGCCCCGTCGCCTCGCACAGGTCCCGCAAGCCGAGCTCGACATCGTCGGCGGAGCGGTCCAGGCCGAGGCCGTCGCCGGTGGCGGCCTCCAGCGCCGCGGCCAGCTCGCCCCCGCCTCCGCCGGGGCTCGCCGGGTGGTTCGTGTCGCTGCCGGGCGGCGGTGGGCCGGCACTGGTGGGCTGGCCGGCGTCGAGCCGGTCGAGCTGTTCACGGATGACCTTGAGCGGCAGGTAGTGGTCGCGCTGGGCGGTGAGGATGAACCGGAGCCGGTCGACGTCGTCGACGGTGAACTTGCGGTAGCCGGACTCGGTCCGGTCGGGATAGATCAGCCCCTCGCTTTCGAGGAAGCGGATCTTCGAGATCGTGATGTCCTCGAACTCTTCCTTGAGCTGGTTGAGGACCTCCCCGATCGTGAACCCGTCAGCGGCCACGGGCTGCCTCACTGCGTTTGCTCCGCGGCAACGATCGTGATCAGCTTGAACCGGCCGATCTGCACCTCGTCGCCGGTCGCCAGCGCCTGCATCTCGACCCGCTCACCGTTGACGTAGGTGCCGTTGAGGCTGCTGTCGTCCGTCACGGTGAAGGAGTGGTCGTGGCGGTGGAAGGTGGCGTGGTTGCGGCTCACGGTGACGTCATCCAGGAAGATGTCGCAGTCCGGATGGCGCCCGCAGGTGATGGCGTCCTTCTCGAGCAGGAACCGCGCGCCCTCGTTCGGGCCTCGCACGACCACCAGCAGGGCCTGGCCGGGCTCCAAATCCGGGCGCTCGATGCCGGCCGCGTGCGCCACCGCCTCCGCGTCGGGCGCGGCGACCTCGTGCTCGGACGAGATCCGGGTGGTCGTGCTGGGCTCGGCCTGCTGCAACCGATGGCCGCAGCGAGCGCAGAAATTCGCATCCTCGGGGTTGTCCGCTCCGCAGCGGGTGCAGTACATGGCCCCCTCGCGACGTCTGAGCCTGGGCCTTCGCCGTATCGGTGCCCGAAGCCGCGAAGGCCGCTGCGCACGGGTGATGCTAGCACCCGAGGGGCCAGACGAGCCGGTGGCGTCTCAGTCCTCGGCGGTCAGCTGCGCGTAGGCGTCCGCGTCCATCAGGGACTCCACCGCGCTGGCGTCGGCCACTTCGATGACCAGCATCCACCCGTCACCGTACGGGTCCTGGTTGACCTTCTCCGGGTTTGCCTCCAACGCTTCGTTTCGTTCCACGACCGTGCCCGATACGGGCGCGTACAAATCCGACACGCTCTTGGTGGACTCCACTTCACCGAAGGGTTCGCCGGCGTCGACGCTCGTGCCCGTGTCCGGCAGGTCGACGAACACGACGTCACCCAGCGCGCTTTGGGCATAGTCGGTGATGCCGACCGTTACGCGGGTGCCGTCGGCGCGCACCCATTCGTGCTCTTGGGTGTAGCGCAGCTCCGGAGGGGTCTTGGTCACAGTCGCTCCTTCGCGCGGTCGTGGATGAACCAACCCGGCGGCGCCGAGCCGCAAGGATGCTAACGCGCCCGGCGCCGAACGCGTCGCCGGAGCCGCATCACCCGTCGTCGACCGCCCGTGGTCGGCCGTCTGCCGCCGGTCATGGGTCCACCGTCGGCGGTCAGCTCAGCCGTCCACCGCGGCGGTCTCCGCTGACCCGTCGCACCGCAGGCGCCATGCGGCCACGCCGTACTGGGCCCCGGCCACGTAGTACAAGCCGACCCCGGCAACCGCGAGCACCCAGGCGATCACGTGGGCGACCCCTTGACCACCCCACTCGAACGCGCCGAGCAGGAACACGGGGAACGCGGCCAGCAGGCACGCCGTCGCGGTCTTGCCCGTGCGCTTGACCCGGATCGGCGGAACGGCTCCGAACAGCGCGAACGAGGCGCTCACCAGGGCCACGTCCCGCACGACGATGAGCGCCACGAGCGGCCACGGGACCAGGCCCTCCCACAGCAGCGTGAGCGCGGCCACCACCAGCAGCGTCCGGTCGATGAGCGGGTCGATCACCACCCCGAGCTGGCTGACCTGGTCCAGGCGGCGGGCCAGGTAGCCGTCGAGCCAGTCGGTGGCGCTGACCACGGCGAGCAGCCAGAACGCCACCTCGTACCGCCCGACGCCGACGACCAACCAGACGAAGACCGGCGCGGCCAGCAGCCGCAGCCCGCTGACGGCGTTGGGCACCGTCAGCACCCGCCGCTGGACGGCAGCGGGCTGACCGGGGCGTGCGCCGGCGTCGAACAGGCCCAAGGGCGCTCCAGCAGAAGCAGCATCGGAAACGGTGCCGGCAGCGTACCGGCGCGCGGGCGCCGCCAACGTGGCGCCAGACACCACCCGGCGAGCCCGGCCCCCGACGTCCGGCTCCCCGCCCCTCTCTCTGAACGGGCGGCTCTCTGAACGGGCGGCGCCGCCGGCCGGGAATCACTCCGCCAAGGGAGCTTTCCCCAAGCGCGGGCATTGATCAGGCCTTTGGTGTCACAGCCGTCAGTACCATTGAGCATATGGATAAGCGTTTACCAACCTACGCTCACGACCGCCACCGCCCGGCCGGGCACCCGCCGGCCCCCGCGGGTGGCGACGGCGCCGGCCAGCCCGAGGGGGCGGGCGAGCCCGACCACCGCGGTCCGGCTGCCGGCGATGATCTGACACTCCCGGCCCGTCCGACTCGCGCGCTCGCCGGCGCACGGAGGTCTGTGGGCTCGTGGCACGGGCCGGCTGCGGCTCCGGGGACGCGTGGCCTCGCGGTGGTGGCTGACACCGGGCCGTTGGACTCTTACAGGGGGAATCGCGCCCCTGCATGGCGTGCCTGCTGCACCTCGCCGGATCGGCGATACTGGCTGCTAGCCGCAGCGCACGGCTGGCGCTAGGCTGCCGACCGTGCCCGTCACGGGCGCGGTTCGGGATGTGGCCCAGTTTGGTCTAGGGCGCCGCTCTGGGGGAGCGGAGATCGGCGGTTCGAATCCGCCCATCCCGACCATGACGCCGCGCTGGGTGTGCGCGGCCGACGAGGGAGAGCGAGGTCCGATGCCTGGCTGGCTCACCGCCACCCTGCGGTGGGTCATCGCGATCGCGGTGGCGGTGGGGCTGTTCGTCACCCTCGGCCCGTTGGTGATCGACCAGATCGGTGACGCCGTCGGCGTCAACCGCGGAGACGAGGAACTGCCGGAGGTCGAGACCGCCGTCGGGCCACCGCCCTTGGAGGCCGGGCGCGTTGAAGCGGTGGCCGACGCCGGCGTTTCGTTGGGGGCCGTGCGACAGCTGTCGAGCCGGACGGTGAGCGTCGGACCAGGCGGCATAGAGACGCTGTTGCTCGGTTTCGAACCAGTGCCGAGCGATCCCGCCTGTCTGTCCGGAGTGGCCCTGGAGGTGTTCCTCCACGATGGGGTGGAGACGTCGGTCCACGCCCTGCCGGCCCGCGTGGACGACCTGCGCGAGCTCGACGACGGCGAGCCTCTTCCGGCCAACTACCTGCTGGACCGCACCGACCCCGGCACCGCCTACACCACCGGCGCGGGCGGCTGGCTGCGGTTCCAGGTGCGCGGCGCCTATCAGCTCGCCGCCCGCGCCGCGGCCGAGGACGCGCCGGTGGTGCTCGCCGTCCGCCTGCCCAACAACGCCGAGGCCGGCGACAGCATCACGCTGTCCACCACCGAGGATCGCCCCGCCCGCCTGCGTTGGGCCGCGGTCGAGGGCTGCGAGCTCGACCCCGTCACCGACGAGACCGACCCGCTGCCCGGCGAGGGCGACGAAGACGACAGCAGCTGATCAGAGCCGGGATCAGCCCCGTTGTTCCCAGCGCGGGCGCACGCGGGTGCGCACCACCACCGGCGAGCCGGCGAACCCGAACCGCTCGCGCAGGGTGCGCTCCAGGTAGCGGCGGTAGTGCTCGGGTACGGGCGCGTTGCCGAAGACCACGATCTTCGGGGGCTGCGCCGCGGGTTGCGTGGCGTACCGCAGCCGGACCGTGCGGCTGCCATCCATGGGCGGCGGCGTGGCCGCCACGGCGTCGGTGAGCCACGCGTTCAACGCGGCAGTCGACACTCGCTGGGACCACCCCTGGCGAGCCCGGTCGACTGCCGGCAGCACGCGGTGCAGGCCCCGGCCGGTGGTCGCCGACGTGCGGATGAGTTCGGCGAAGCTCACGAAGTCGAGCTGGCGGCGCCGCTCGGCGTCGAAGGCCTCCTGGCGCTCGACATCGACCCGGTCCCACTGGTTGGCCACGAGCACCAGCGCGCGGCCCGCCTCGACGACTTGGCGGGCGAGCTTTTGGTCCTGCTCGCTGATCGGCTCGGCGGCGTCCAGGACCAGCAAGGCCACCTCGGCCTGGTCGAGGGCCCGGGCGGTGCGCACGCTCGCGTAGTACTCGGTGGCGTCGCCGGCGCGGACCTTGGCCGGACGACGCAAGCCGGCCGTGTCAACGAACCGATACCACGCCCCGTCGGGGCCGGTGATGAGGGAATCGACCGCGTCGCGCGTGGTGCCGGGCCGTTCGTCGACGATCGCCCGGTCAGACCCGGCCAACTGGTTGAGCAGCGACGACTTGCCCACGTTCGGGCGCCCCAGGATCGCGACGGCCGTTGGGTGATCGACGGCGGTCTCGGCCTCGTCGAGGTCTCCGGCCGTGTCGAGGATCAGATCGAGCAGGTCTCCCGAGCCGGTGCCGTGCAGGCCGCTGATCGGGACGGGCTCGCCGACGCCGAGCGTGTGCCACTCGGCCAACTCGACCTCGGCGTGGCGCAGATCGGTGAGGCGGTCGGCCTTGTTGACCGCCAGCAGCACCGGGGCGGAGGCGGTGCGGCGAAGCCAGCGCGCGGCGGCGACGTCCTCCTCGGTCGGCGCCCCCGAGGCGTCGACCACCAGCACGATCACGTCGGCGTCGGCGACGGCCTGCTCGGCCTGGGCCGACACGGCGCTGGCCAGCGGGTCGGTGTGGCGTCCCCCCGGCAGCCAGCCGCCGGTGTCGACGACGGTGAAGGTCCGCCCGCGCCACTCGACGAGGTGCGTGGTCCGGTCGCGGGTCACCCCGGGGCTCTCCTCGGTGATCGCGCCACGGCCGCTGGCGAACCGGTTCACGACCGTCGATTTGCCCACGTTCGGGCGACCCACGACGGCCACCAGCGGCCGTGGGCCAACCGCCCCGGCAACAGCCACCCGATCCTGGGGTGTGGTCATCGGGATGCCTCCGTGGCCGCCATGACGCGTTCGGCCAACTCGTCGACGATCTCGGCGACCTCCCGGCCGGTGGTATCGACCACCTCGGCATCGGTGGCCCGGGCCATCTGCTGGGCGTCGGCATCGTCGCGGCGGGCCAGGTCGCCGGCGATGGCCTCGACCACCGCGGGGTCGTCCTCGCCGAGCTGCCCGGCGCGGCGCACCGCCCGCATGTGGGGGCTGGCGGTCAGCCACACCTTGAGCTGGGCGTCGGGCACCACGACCGTGCCGGCGTCGCGGCCCTCCACCACCGCCCCCGACGGGCCGATGTCCGCCCGTTGGCGCGCCACCAGCCGCTCGCGCAGGGCCGGGTGGGCCGACACGGCCGAGACCGCCGCGGTGACGTCCGAGCCGCGGATGGCGTCCTCGACGTCCTCGCCGTCGATGAAGGTGCGCCCCTCGCGCCGGGTGATGACCGCCTGCTCGGCAAGGGCCGCGCAGGCCTCGGCGTCGGCCGGGTCGACGGCGGCGCGCAGCACCAGCAACGTCACCGCCCGGTAGTAGGCACCGGTGTCGACGTGGGGCACGTCCAACCGGCGGGCGAGCTCTCGAGCCACCGTCGACTTGCCCGACCCGCCCGGGCCGTCCACGGCCACCACGACCCGGCTCATCCATGCCCTCCCGACGTGGCGTCGTCCGCTTCCTGAACGGTCAGCCCGAGTGCGGCGACGGCGTCCCAAAAGCCCGGATAGGTCTTGGCCACACACCACGGCTCGCCGATGCGCACCTCCGGAACGCGGGCGGCGATCGCCGTGAAGGCCATCGCCAGGCGATGATCGTCATGGGCGGCGAGCACCACCGGGGCGCGTGGCAGCGACGGTCGCGGGCCGACGCCGTGGACGATCAACCCATCGGGACGCTCCTCCACGACCACCCCGAGCTTGTTGAGCTCGCCGGCGAGCGTGGCGATCCGATCGGTTTCGTGGCCACGGGCCACGCCCGCGCCCGACAGCCGCGAGGTGCCGTCGGCGATCGCCGCCAGCGCCGCCACGGTGGTCACCTGATCGGGCGTGGCCGACAGGTCGACATCCACCGCGTCGAGACAGTCGGGGCCCACGGCGGTGACGTCGTCGCCGGACCGGATGATCTGGCAGCCCATCCGCGCCAGGACGGTCGGCATGGCAGCGTCCGGCTGGGAGGTGGCCCCCAGCCCCGGCACCGTGATCTCCCCGCCGGTGGCCGCCGCCAGCGACAGGAGGTGAGCCGCCGCGCTCGCGTCGGGCTCGACCACCGCGTCAACCGCCTGGTAGCCGACACCGGCGCTGACCCGCCAGCCGGGCTGATCGTCCCCGTCGAGCTCGGTCACCGTCACCCCGGCCCGGCCCATGACCTCGGCGGTCAGCCCCACGTAGGCCCACGCAGCCAAGCCGCTGGCGCACATCACGACATCCCGTCGGGCATACGGCGCGGCCAGCAACACGGCGCTGGCGAACTGGCTGGAGCCGGCACAGTCGACGCTGACCGCCCCGCCCCGCAGCCCGCCGCCGGCGGTCACCGGCGGATAGCCTCCCGCGTCGGTGACGTCCGCGCCGAGCGCTGCCAGAGCGGAGGTGAGCGCTCCCACCGGACGGCGCCGCAGCTGATCGGCCCCGTCCACGGTGACCGGGCCGTCGGCGAGGCAAGCCAGCGCCACCCCGAAGCGCAGCGCCGTGCCCGACTGGCGCACATCGGCCGTGCCGCCGGCCGCCGGCTGGCCGTCGACGCCGGCGACGTGCCAGGTGCGCGGGTCGCGGTCGTCGACCGCCGCGCCGAGCACCCGGGCCAACGTCCGCATCGCGCGGCTGTCCTCGCTGTCCAACGGCCCGTGCAGCGTGGAGGTGCCCCCGGCGAGGCTTGCCACCGCCAGCAGCCGGTTGGTGTGCGACTTGCTGCCCGGAGCAGAGATCCGCCCACGGGCCACCCCTCCCGCTCCCAGCGCCACGGGACGGCTCGGCAGGACCCAGCCGGGTTCGGCTGTCTGGCTCATGCCGCCTCCTGTCCTCGCTGCCGTGGTCACCGCAGACGCGTCGATGTGATACGGGGATGATGCCCCGGCCGTGCCGGTGTGACATGCGGCTCTG
>CAYQMQ010000027.1:0-15689 GCA_964418395.1 uncultured Actinomycetota bacterium | reverse complement strand
CGGCCTTGAGCCCGGCGGCGCGGGTCTCGAGCTCGCGGCGGGCGGTGTCGCCAGACTCCGCGTCGTCGGAACGCGGGCCCCCCACGATCCGCTCGAAATCGGCCACCAGCGCGTTCTGGGCGAAGCCGAGGGCGTAGGTCGTGGCAAGCGCCGGGAGCAGACGGCGCTGGTGGGCGCGGTAGTCCAGCAGCACCACCTCCTCCTCGGGCTTGTGGGGCGGGTGGAACTGGCGGCGTTCCAGCCCGTAGCGCACGGCGATGGTCAGTGCCGTCTTGGTGGCGCTCACGGCCGCGCCGGCTACCGTGACCCGCCCTTGGACCAGGGTGCCCACCATCCGAAAGAAGCGCTTGGACCGGCTGGCGATCGGACTGGTGTAGGCGCCGTCGGCGGTGATCGTGCCGAAACGGTCGAGTAGCGCGGTCCGCGGTACCCGCACGCGATCGAAGGTGATGCGCCCGTTGTCGACGCCGTTCAAGCCCGGCTTCGGTCCGCAGTCGCTCAGCGACACGCCGGGCAGCGGATAACCGTCCTCGTCGCGCACCGCCACCAGCACCGCGTGCACCCCCTGGCTGGCGCCGTCGACGTACAGCTGAGCAAAGACCACCGCGAGGCGCGCGTCGCGCGCCGCACCGCCGATGTAGTCCTTGCGGGCACCCGTCGCGGGGGTGTGCACTTCGAGCTCATCACGGCCGGCGTCGTAGGTGGCGGTCGTGGCAAGCGACTGCACGTCCGAACCGTGCTCGGTCTCGGTCATCGCGAAGCAGCCCGGCAGCGTCGCGTCGATCACGTGGGGCAGATAACGCTCGTGGTGGGCTCGCGTGCCCAGATGCCAGATCGCTCCGCCGAACAATCCGAACTGCACCCCGCACTTGACCCACAGCGACAAGTCGCCGAAGGCCAGGGTCTCAAATGCCGTTACCGCCCCGCCCACGTCGTCCGCCCCGCCGTAGGTGCTCGGAAAGCCGCGGGTGAGCCAGCCCGTCTCCGCCAGCAGCGACAGCTGGCGGGCCACGCGCCCTCGATGGGCCTCCATCTCAACGGCTATCGCCGGAGCGAGCTCCGGCCGCTCAAGCTGATGACGAATCCCCTCGCGAACGTCGTGGTGGGCGCCGTCCAGGGTGGCGGTCAGCCGCGCCACCGACGGCGTCACAGCAGTCGATCTCATCACAACCTCCTGACGCGGCAGACGCTACCGCGACGGAGTGATCCACCGCCCGGCAACTCCCTGTCACACCTGCCCACGGTTCAGGCAACGGCAAGCACCATCACGGGGATCCGGCGGTCGCCGGCACGTCGCTCGTAGGCTCTCCAAGCCGGGTAGTAGGCCAACCCCCGCTCCCAGCGCCGAGCGCGCTCGTCTCCGGATGCCTCGCGCGCCCGCACCTGCCAGCGCCGCCCCTCGACGGTGACGGTTGCGGTCGGCTCAGCACACAGGTTGTGGTACCAGGCCGGATGGTGGCGCTGTCCCCAGTTCGAGGCGATGACCACGATCTCGTCGCCGTCGGGGATGCCCAGCAGGGGCGTGACGCGCGCTTGTCCGGACTTGGCCCCGACCGTCTCCAGCAGCACCACCGGCAAGCCCGAGATCAGCGACGTCAACGTGTGGCGCTTGCCCGAGAGACGGAACACGAGCCGGTCGATCGGCGGCAGGACGCGCGCCAACAGCGCGGCCACCACCGTGTTCGCCGGCAGCGCCCGGATCAAGCGCTGAACCGGGTTGGCCTTCGCCTCACGCATCACCGGTCCCACAGCGTCGGCAACAGCCCCGAGGGCCGCTGGATCCGTCGGGTCAGTGCGCTGGACAGCACCTCTTCGTGGGCGATGAGGGTGAGCCGGGCGCTGGCGCGAGTCAAGGCGGTGTAGACCAACTCGCGGGTACAGATCGGCGAGTCGTGCTCGGGCAGCGCCACCACGGCGTGGTCGAACTGCGAGCCCTGGCTTTTGTGGATCGTCATCGCGAAGGTGGTCTCGTGGCCCGGCAGGCGTGACGGGCGAACGTGGCGGACGCGGCCGTCGGCTGCCGGGAACGCCACCATGCGGCGTTGCGGGTCGGCGGCGCTCGGCGCGGTCACCACCACCCCGACGTCGCCGTTGAACAGCTCGAGCGTGTAGTCGTTCTCACCGATCAAGACCGGACGGCCGGGAAACCACCGGTCGTCGGTGGCCACGCCCTGGGCAGCGAGCTGCCGGAGAACGTGGTCGGTCCACCGCTCCACGCTGGCGGGCCCGCGACGGTGGGCGCACAGCACTCGCATCCGACCGAGCGCCACCAGCGCCGCTTCCTCCTCGCCGGCCTCGGCGTGGACCGCGACGTGTCGGTAGGCGGCCACGACCTCGTCGAGCACCGCCGGTGGCGCCAACGCCTCCGCGGTGGGTTCGGACCACGACACGGCGGTGCCAGCCTCCGAGGAGACCGCGGCGATCGTGGCGACCGCGGGGTTGGCGTCGCCGCCGAGCGCGCGGATGGCGTGGGCGACCCGCCCGATCTCGCTGCCCTCGCCGAACCGGTGGAACCGCGTCAGGCGCACCACCGCGTCCCAGATGCCGGCGCTGCCGGCGAGCTCGGCCGTCTCCGACAGCGCCTGGCCGGTGGCGTGCTCGAGCCGCTCGACAACCGGGGGCGAGTGCTGCGGCGCCTGATCCGGTCCGCCGGGTCCGCAGATGTCGCCGAGCACCGCGCCGGCCTCGATGCTGGCGAGCTGATCGCGGTCGCCGAGCAGCACCAGCCGCGCGTGGGCGGGCACGGCGTCGACCAGCTTGGCCATCAGCGGCAGCGACACCATCGAGGCCTCGTCGACCACGACGACGTCGTAGGGCAGCCGGTGACCGCGGTCGTGGCGAAAGCGGCTCGGCTCGCGGGGATCGAAGCGCAACAGCCGGTGCAACGTCTGTGCCCCTGCCTGCCGGAGCTGGGCGGTGACCCAGGCAGGCGCCGACAGCGTGGCCAGCGCCTGGCCGATCGACTCGGTCAGGCGCTGGGCGGCCTTGCCGGTGGGCGCGGCCAGCGCGATGCGCGGCGTCGCGTCAGCCGACCCCGCGAGCTGGTGCAGCAGCGCCATGAGCTGGGCCACGGTGGTGGTCTTGCCGGTGCCGGGTCCGCCGGTGATCACCGTCAGCTGGTGGGTGGCGGCGCCCGCGATCGCCAGCCGCTGGCGGTCGATGGCTCCGTCCAGATCGTCGGATGGCCTGATCTGATCGAGTGCTGCGCGCACCCCCGCCGGGTCCACCCCGGCGACCGGCTGGCCGGCACGGTGGAGCAGCCCGTCGGCCAGGCGCCGCTCGTAGCGCCAGTAGCGGTCGAGGTAGAGGCGGCCGTCGTGCCACACCAGCGGTTTCGCCGCGGCGGGATCACCCGGCGGCGTGCCGTCTCCGACCAGCGGCGAGGCCGCCACCGCCGCCTGCCACTCGCCCACGTCGGGCCATGGCAGCGCCGGCACCACCTCGGCGTCGGCGTGCGGGTCGGCCTCGACGACGACGTGATCGCGCACGCGGGCCAGCTCGACGCACACGTGGCCCACCCGCGGGGCGCGCACCGCCAGCGCGGCGGCCAGCGTCACCCGCTCGTCGGCCTCGCCGGCGAGGTCGGCCAGCCGGGTGGCGACGTCGACGTCGGCGTCGGCGAGCACGCCCGCGTCAGCGAATGGCCCCAGCAGCGCGGGGGCTCCGGCGGGCAGCCAGGCGGCGCTCGTGGTGGGCACGACGGTCACGGCCTCGTCTCCCTTCCGGTGGCCAGCACCTCGTTGACGTCGGTGATCAGCGCCGCCGACGGCCGCCAACGCCACACGCCGTCGGTGCGGCCGTCGGCGCGGCACGACTCCGGCCCGGCCATGCCGCGCACGAACAAATAGGCGACGCCGGCGAGGTCCCGGTCGGGGTCGTAGCCGGCCAGGCGGCTGCGCAGGTAGCGGTGCACGGCCACGAGGTACAGCAGCGCCTGCAGCTCGTAGCCGTGCGGGCCCATCGCCGCCTGCAGCGCCTCGGGCCGGTAGTGCCAGCCGCTGGACCGCTCGACCCGCTCCCCGTCGCCCGACTGTCGCCGGTCGCCGAGCCAGGTGGTTTTGTAGTCCACGACGAGAAAGCGCGGGCGCCCGTCGATCGTCAAGCGCGCGAGCAGATCGACCGAGCCGGTGAGAAACCCGCGCACCGGCGGCGCGTGGCCGAGGGCGGCGAGCGCGTCGGCGGCCGCTGTGCCGTCGGGATGGCGTCGCAGACAGGCTTCGAGTCGCTGCAGCGTCACCGCGCCGTCGGGGCTGGTGCCCCCGGCCAGCGGCAGCTCGAACGCGAGCTCGTCGAGGCGGTCGCTCGGGGCGACGTCCCCGAGGGCCGCGTCGTCGAGGTCGGCGCCCAGCGGGGTGGCCAGCATCGCCTCGAGGCCCTCGACGAGCGCGTCGCGGTGGGCAGCGGTCAGCGCCGGGGACCGCACGACCTGCCGGTCGACGGCCTGCCCCAGCCCGCCGGCGGCGTCGACGGGGACGGTGAAGTCGGCGGCTTCGAGGATGTGGTGGACCGCGTCGCCGAACTGCGGCCCGCGCGGCAGGTCGGCCAGCGGCAGGGCGGGACCGCCGCCGGCCTCGTCGGCGTCGTCCAGGTCGACGCGGTCGGCCTCGTCGTCCTCGCGGCCCATCTCGCCCGACGGGTGGTCGTCGCCGGAGGCGCGGCGGGTGAGGGCGGTGAAGCTGGTGCGCCGCCAGGCACGGTCGAGTTGACGGTCGAAGGTGGCGACGTCGAGGTCGGCGGGGCGGGGTTCGTCGTCCGCCGGCGACCACGCCGGCGGGTGGCGCGGGGCGGCGTCGACCGTCTCCACGCCGATGACGCCCCCGCTGCGGCCGGCGAGGGCGTCGAGGTCGGCGCGGAGGTCGTCGTCGCCGCGTTGGAGCGCGGCTTGGCCGGCCTGATAGGGAGGCTCGTCGGGCCCGCGGTGCAACAGCCCGGCCAGCGGCGAGGTCTCGGCGTGGGTGAAGCGCCCCCACCACACGATCGCGTGATGCTCGGCGCGGGTCAGCGCCACGTAGGCCAGCCGCAGGCTCTCGGCGTGACGCTGCCGCTCGGCCATCTCCATGTGGGCGGCCTTCGGCTCGCCCTTGTGGTTGCGGTGCAGGTCGAGGGTGCGGCGGTCGTCGTGGTGCTCGTCGTGGAAGCGCAGCACCTTCTTCTCGGGGTCGCGCAGCAGCCGGCCGTCCCACAGGAACGGGCACAGCACCACGGGGAACTGCAGGCCCTTGCTGCCGTGGACGGTGATGACCTGCACCGCGGCGTCGTCGCGCTCCAGCCGCAGCTCGGCGTTTTCGCTGGCCTGAGCGGTCTCGTCCTCGTGGGCCTCGTCGCGGGCGGCGCGCAGCCAGCCGATGAGGCTGGCCGGTCCGAGCCGCTCGGTCTGCTCCACGGCGTGCAGCCGCTCGGCGAGGTGCCACAGGTTGGCGACGGCCCGCTCGCCGTCGGGGGTGCGCAACAGCCCCGCCCACACCGCCTGGTCGGCAAAGACGGTCCGCAGCGCCGTCATCACGCCGCCCTCGCGCCAGGACCGCTCCCAGTCGCGGAGCTTGTCGACCCAGGCGTCCCAGGCTGCGGCGGTGTCGGGGTCGATGAGGTCGGTGGCCTGCCAGCCGAACAGGCGGGTGGCAGCCGCCGCGCGGGCCAGCGGCTCGCGGGCGGGCTCGGCGAGGGCCTCCAGCAACCGCAACAGCTCGTCGGTCTCGGTGGTGGCGAAGACGCTGCCGGCGCGGGTGAGGGTGGCGGGGATGTCGGCGCCCATCAGCTGCTGGTGCACCAGCCGGGCCTGGCGGTTGGTGGCCACCAGCACGGCGACGTCGCCCGGTTTCAGCGGCCGCTGACCGCCGTCGTCGTCGGGCACCGTCGGCAGGGACTCGAGCAGCGTGCGGGTCTGCTCGGTGACGTCGCGGGGCAGGTAGCGGTGGGCCCACCACTTGGTGATCTTGTTTTGATGGACCCCGCCGGTGGCCTCGGCGGCGGCGTGGGGGACGTAGCGCAGCCGCAGCGTGGGGCGAGGGCGGCCGTCGGGCCACCGCAGCCGATCGGTCTGGTGGTGGGCGCGGACTTGGGGGGCCTCGATGCCCTCCACGCCGAAGGAGCCGGGCGCGGCGAACACCGCGTTGACCGCGTCGACGTAGCGCTGGTCGCTGCGCCAGTTGGTCGGCAGGGTCGCGCTGTCCGCGACCGTCTCGGCCGCGTTGAGGTAGGTGGGCAGGTCGGCGCCGCGGAAGCCGTAGATCGCCTGCTTGGGGTCGCCGATGAGCACCAGCGGCGCGTCGCCGAACGCGGCGGCGAAGATGCCCCACTGCAGCGGGTCGGTGTCTTGGAACTCGTCGATCAGCGCCGCGTCGTAGCGGGCGCGGATGCCGGCGATCACGTCGTCGCGGCGCGTGTCGTCCTCCAGCGCGGCGCGCAGGTGCCGCAGCTGGTCGTCGAAGGCGATCAGCTGTCGGTGGTGCTTGCGGGCGTCGAGCTCCACCGCGGCGTCGCGGGCGAGCCGCGCCATGAGCAGGCTGGCTTGCTGGGTCACGGCGTCGACGACGTCGATGGCGGCGTCGAGCACGTCGTGGACGCCGCGCTCGGGGCCGTTGCGGAAGCGGCCCAGCAGCCAGCCGATGCCGCAAGCCTCCTGCCACGTGCTCTCGCGCGGCAGCGGCGGACCGCTTGCCAGCCACTGGTCGATCGCCTCGGCGGCGCCCTCGATCGCGCTGTGGGGCCTCCACCCCTTGAGGCCGGGATTGCCGGTGCACGCCCAGAGCTCGTCGGCAAGGTCTGCGCGGTGGGCGGTCCAGACCTCGCGAAAGCGGGCGCAGGCGTCGCCCCACGCCGCCCTGGGGTCTTCCGCGCCGGTGTCCGGATCGGGCAGCAGGCGCGGGCGGGATCCGGCCACCGCCTCGCGGGCGGCATGCTCCAGCTCGGCCCGCTCGATCTTGGCGACGTCCCGCAGGTGGGCGTACCAGTCCGGCTCGGCGCGTCGCAGGTGACGGTCGTAGAGGTCGTCGACGACCTCGGAGAGCAGCTGGCGCTCGTCTTCGAGAAGGTCGGCGTCGAAGTCCACGCCGGTCTCCATCGCGCTGACCGTCAGGGTCCGCTGGCAGAAGCCGTGGATGGTGGTGATCGTGGCCTCGTCCAGCTGTTCGCTGGCGCGGCGCAGCGCCCAGGCGCGCTCGTGGAGCCGGCCGGCGTCACCGTGAGCGCCCTGGATGAGTTCCCGGACGACGTCGTCGCCGGCCTCGCCTCCGGCTCCCATCGCGGCGTGCTCCACCGCGCGGGCGGCCGCGGCCAGACGGGTGCGCACCCGCTCGCGGAGCTCGGCGGCGGCCGCCCGGGTGAACGTCACGATCAGCAGCCGCGGCAGCTCGTAACCCCCCTCGGCGACCATGCGCAGCACCAGCGAGGTGATCGTGTGGGTCTTGCCCGTGCCGGCGCTGGCCTCCAGCAGCATCCGACCCTGGGGCAGCGGCTCGGCGAGGGCGTCGAATTCGCGGCGCGCGGTCACAGCTTGCCCCCGTGTGCGAACAGCGGCTGCCACACGGCCGCGGCGGCCTCGGCGAGCGCGCCATCGAACAGCTCGTCGACCTCGAGCTCGGGGCCGAACGCCAACACCACGGCGTCGTTGGCGCCCTCGCCGGGATACCGGTCGTTGCCCTCCCACGCCTCGCGGGCCTTCTTCGGCACGGGCATGTCGGGGGCGCCCCCTCCCTCGACATACGCCGCGGTGGTCTTGGGCATCAACGGCAGCGCCCGACGGTGGCCCTGCCACAGCAGCGCGACCAGCTCGGCCAGACGGTCGCGGGCGTAGCCGGCGGGATCGTCGTGGTCGGCGAGCGTCAGCTTGAGCGTCCTGGGCTGCTCGCGTCCCTGGCGGCCCACGACCAGCGCCTCGGTCACGTCGCCGCCGTCGGCGGCCACCGCCAGCAGCCGCAGCCAGGCGGCCAGCTGCTTGGGGGCGCCGAGCGTGGAGGCGTGCAGCAGCACGAGCCGGTCGCCGACACGGTCGCCGACGGTGCCCGTCAGCGTCACCGTCCGGCCACCGACGTCGAGCGCGACCTCGACCGGGGCGTCCATCCAGGCCGGCGGCCCGCCATCGCCGAGTTCGGCGGCCACCGCCTCGCACAGCGCGGCGACCTCGTCGTCGGCCTGTTGGAGCACGAACGCGCCGGGCGTGCCCGGGGGCAGTTCTCCGCGACGGCGGGCGGTGACCCGCCACGCGTCGAGATCGGCGCCGGCGCACCAGCGCCGCAGCTGCTCGTCGCGGACCTGCCAGCGCTGCAGGTCGTCGAGCTCCCAGCGGTCGCGGTCCTCCACGCCGCCCTCCCGCAGCGACGTGGCGATCCCCAACCGGTGGCGCAACAGCCGCTGCAGCGGGTTGCGGTAGAAGTCCTCCAGGGCGGCGAGGTCCAGCCGGCTCAGGTCGAGCTCCTCCGAGGTCGGCGCGGGCAGCTCGTCGTCCACGAAGCCCCGGGAGGTCTTGGGCTGCTCGCGGTAGGCGCGGGCGGCCTGCAGCTGCTCGGCGTCAAAGCTGTGCGGCAGCCGTGCCGCAAGGCCATCCCCATCGCCTTCGCCGTCGCGTTGGCCGACGTCGCCCACGGCGAAGTAGCGCCAGTGGAACGGTTGCAGGGGGTGGTGGGTGACGACGGCGCCCTGGTCGTCGCCGGCCCGCCCGCAGGTCCGTGCGACGGTTTCGATCAGCTCGCCGAGCGGCGCCGACGGCGGCTGGGCCTCGTTGGTGCGGGGCTCGCGGCTGGTGTAGGTGGCCACGAGGTGACCGCGGGCGGCGAGGATCGCGTCCAGCAGCAGCTGGCGGTCCTCGGCGCGGGCCTCGCGGTCGGCGGGCTGAGGGTCGTCGGCGACGAGGTCGAAGCCCATCGCGGTGGGGTTGCGGGGGAAGACGCCGTCGTCGAGGCCCAGCAGGCACACGACTTTGTGGGGCACCGCCCGCAGCGGCGCGAGCTCGCAGACGGTGATGGCGCCGGTCGCGTAAGCGGCCGCGGCGGGCTGGCGCCCGAGCTTGGCACGCAGCTCCCCGCGGATCTCGGACAGCGTCAACGCCACGGTGTTGGGCTCGCCGGTCACCTGGGCGGCCTCGACGAGCCCGTCGAGAACGGCCTGGACCTGCTGGCGCTGCCAGCGCTCGTCGCGATCGAGGGCGGTGAGGCCGTCGACGGCGGCGAGCGCCGCGGCGTGCCACTCGTCGATGGGGCGGGGCGCCTCGAGGGCGCGGAGGTGGCCGAACAGCGTCTGCAGCGCCCGGCTGAGCCGGCCGAGGCGGTCCACGTCGTCGCCCTCGACGTGGTCGTAGGGCACGACGTCGGCTATGCAGCGGTCGTCTTCATCGGCCATCGCCACCCCGACGCGCAGCCGGTCGAGGCCGGCCTGCCAGGTGTGCTCGGGCTCGGTCGGCTGCCCGTGGGCGGCGCGGTGGTCGGCGTCGATGCCCCAGTGGATGCCGGTGTCGCGCACCCAGCCGGTCAGCGCGTCCACGTCGCCGGGCTCGAGGCCGAACCGGCGCTGCACCGGCGCCGCGGTGAGCAGGTCCAGCACCTGCGACGCGGTCACCCGGCTGTCGACCAGATCGAGCAGCCCCAGCAGCGCCGCGGCGACCTCGTTGTGGCTGTCGAGACGGCGGTCGGCGATGCGGGCGCGCAGCGCCGGCGGGCGGCCCGCCTCGGGTTCGGGCGTATGAGCGGGATTGTCGTCGAAGAGCGCGGTGATCAGCGGCGCGAACGTATCCAGATCGGGGGTCATGACGAGCACGTCACGCGGCTCGAGCTGGGCTTCCTCGTCGGCCAGCAAGCCGGTGACGATCTCGCGCAGGACCTCGACCTGGCGGGACGGGCCGTGGCAGCCGTGGACCTGCACGGTGTCGTCGGCCGGGACGGCGTCTTGCTCCTCGGGGCGGCGATCGGCGGTGATGTCGCGCTGCAGCCGGGCCAGCAGGCAGGCGGGGTCTGGTTCGGCCGGCGGCTGGCCGGGGTCGGGGTCGAGCCAGCGGATGTGGTCGGAGGGGATCCGGGACTGAGCGGTGGCCCAGGCCATGCCCGCGCCGACCGCGCCCAGCGACGACAGCAGTGGATGGCGTGGCTCGGCCAGGGTGCCGGCGTCGGTGGTCCACAGGCGGGGTGAGGGCGCCAGCAGGTAGACAGTGACGTCGACGACCTCGCCGAGGGCGGCGAGCAACCGCAGGTGCGCCGGCGGCAACGCGGTGACGCCGAACACGCTGACGCGCGGGGGAAGGCGCGCCCGCAGCCACGCGGCGAGCTCGGTGTTGGTCCCGGCTGCCTCGCCAGCGCCCTGTTCGAGGGTCTGCACGGCGCGGTGCAGCCGTGCCGCGGAGCTCTCCGCTCCGAGCAGGGAGCGCAGCCATCGCCACAGGTGGGGTTGCCAGCGGTCTTTGGCCGGGAGGCTGCGGATCGTGGTGTCGGCATCGAGGTCGGGGCGGGTGGCGGCGTCGAGCTCGGGATGAGCGTCGACACCGTCCTCCCACGCGCGGACCATGCGCGGGCGCAACAGGTTGTAGCGGTCGAAGGCGTCGGCCACCCGCCGGGCCAGCGGGGTGCGCCGGGCCGCGTCGAGCCCGTCGGATCCCAGCAAGTGAACGCGCAGCGGCTCGAGCTCGCCGGCGTGGTCGTCGGCGTCGAAACCGTCGAGGATCTCCAGCACCGGCCACATGAGCCGGTCGGCGGTCCAGGCCGTGTTGCCGTCGTCGCCGGTGGCCGCGGCGACCACCTCCTCCACGAGCGCCCCGGGGAAGGGGAAGTCGATGCCGGCACAGACCCCGTCCGCCGTGGCCCCTGCCGGGTTCTTCGTCTCGCTGCCACCGAGACGCTCAGCCAGCTGCTGTGACAGCCACCGCTCCGAGCCGCGGCTGGGCACCGCGACCCGCTCGAGCTGCATGGGGTCGGGCAGCGGGTCGTCGCGCAAGCGCTGCGCCAACGCGTCGACCAACGGCTCGAGCCGGCTGCTGGCATCGATCCTCAACGGCGGTTCCCTCCAGCTTCGGGCGTTCGGCCCAGCGTCGGGCGTTCGGCGCCGCAAGATACGGAGGGGGTGCGACAGTCGTGGTCCTGTGGACGGCCGGCGACCAGCTCATGCCCGCGTCACGTACGGTCCTGCCGTCTCGTCGCAGCGGGGAGTACGGTGGATGCGATGGTGGCACCACGGCTGGACGATCCCCGGGTGGGCTACGAGGAGTGGCTGGCCTGGCCAGAGACCAACCTGCCGGTGGAGATCGTCGACGGGCAGGCGATCGTGAGCCCGGCGCCAGCAGGCCGTCACCAGCACGTGGTGTCCCGGCTCGTGCAGGTTCTCGCCACGGCCGCGCCAGTGGGGCTGTCGGTCCTTCCGGGCCCGGTCGACTGGGTGCTGCGCTACGAGCCGTTGTGGGTGCGCCAGCCTGATGTGATGGTCGTCGCAGCCGATCCCCCTCCGCCGCGGTTGACCGAGCCGCCACTGCTCGCGGTGGAGGTCGTCAGCCCCACCTCGCGGGAGCGGGACCTGGTGCACAAGCGCGAGGAATACGCCACCGGCGAGGCGCGCTGCAAGGTCGCTCAGCCGTTCACGGTCGAGCTGCGCCCCGCCGACCTCGTCTGAGCAGCCCCCGTCGCCTTGGCCTCGCTACCCGCCCAGCTCCTCCGGCAGCAGGTCGCCGACGAGTTGGTCGACTAGCTGCTCCTCGGCCACGCCGCAGTCAGCCCGACGCATCGCCGCGGTGAGCTCGACGTCCCAGGCGGCGTCGACCGGCTCGCCCCCGAGCGGCTGTGCGCACGCGGCGCGCTCCAGCGCGGCGCGATAGTCGGCGGTGGAGAAGCGCCACGGCACCGCGCCGTAGCGGGCGACCAGCAGGTTGCCGATGCGCAGCCCGCCCCAGTCGAAGTCGGCGTGGAAGGCGAGCTCGACCCCGGCACCGGCCAGCGCCGACAGCAGCCGGTCACAGGCGACGTCGGGCATCCCGTCGATGCACACCAGCGGCGCCGCTGGCTCGCACGCGTCGAGCCGGTAGGTGACAGCGGCGACCACCGCAGGGTTTTCGCACACCAGCACGCGGCGGTGTGGCGTTCGCAGCCCCTCGTTGTCACGCTCGGTCGAGTCGAGCTGGTGCAGCGTGAGCCGCAGCGGGCAGCCGGCCACGGCGTGGTGGTTGGCGGCGTCGGCGACGATGTCGTCGCCGGCAAGGCGCAGCCCCAACACCAGGACGCTGGCCGACAGCGGGTCGCAGGCCACGCCGACGTCGGCCCACAGCTGCCGGCGGTCGCGCGCCGACGACGGCATCTCCCGCGCGGCGAGCGTCGCGGCGGCGCGCAGCACGACCGTCGCTAGCGGCCGGCCGTGGTCGAGGGCGTGGGGGTCGCCGGTCGCATCGGCGGCCAATACCGACCGCGCCACGCCCCGCGCCGGCAGCCGCGCGACCAACTCGAGGGCGTGGGTGAGCAGCCGGCGGGCGTCGTCAGGGTCGGCGGCCAGCCGGCGCAGCACGCCGCTCGAGCGCAGCCCCTCCACCCACGCGGCGACCTCAGGGCGGGCCAGGGCGGCATGGTCGACCTCCCACACCGCCGCCCATGCCTGCTCGGCCTGCGCGCGGGCGGCGCGCCGGTCGGCGAGCGGCCCGCCGGTGGCCTCCAACACCTCCACCAACCCGGCGCCGACCCGGCTGGCGCGCAGCGCGGCGTCGAGGTCGGCGAGCCGCACCCGCACGGTCTCACCGGGCAGCCGCCGGCGACCGAGAAGGTCGGCGAGCGCCGCCCGCGCGTCGTCGTCGAGGTCGCGCAGCGTCACCGTCTCGGGGTCGCCGCCGGCCTCCAGCCGGGCGCGCACCGCCGCCAGCAGCGACGTGTAGCCGGGGCGGGCGGCGAGCGCAGCGGCCGCGCCGACGTCGACGGTCTCGCCCGGGCTGCTCATCCGGTGAGCTCCCAGCGGGTGGCGCCGTCCCACACGAACCATTCGGTGAGCACCCCGGCGAGGTCGGGGTCACGCACGAGGTGGTAGGTGGAGAGCCCGTCGAGCTCGGCGTAGAAGCCCCACTCCTCGTGGCTGGTCAGCAACGCGTCGAGGTCGAGCTGCACCAGCAGGCCCATGAGCTGCCCGCGCGTGTCGCGGTCGATGCCGGCAAACACCTCGTCGAGCACGATCAGCCGCGGCGCGTGAGCGCTGGCGCGGTAGTGGGCGGCCATCGCGGCGAACAGCGGCAGGTGCAGCATCACGGCCTTCTCGCCACCGGAGCCGGTGGCGTGGCTCTGCCGCGTCAGCGGGCGCGCCGAGCTGGCGTGCGGGTCGCGGACCATGACGGTGAAGGCGTGCCAGCGGCGGTAGTCGAAGGCGGCGTTGATGCGCTCGTGCAGGCTGGTGGCGGCGTCGCCCTCGCGGGCGGCGCGCAGCTGCGCCTGCAGAAACGCCCGCAGCTCCTCGCGCTGGTCGGCGGTGAGCAGCCCGGCGCCCTTGAGCAGCAGCTCGACGGCCTGGGCGGTGCCGGCGGGGGCGTCGTCGGCGACCTCCCAGCGCAGCCGGATGCGCTGGCCCGAGGTGGTGGGGCAGTCGGCGAGCTGGGCGTTGACGTCCTCGACGAGCTCGGCGGCGTCGCGGATGCGGGCGCGCAGGTGCTCGTGCAGCTCGCCTTCGAGGAAGGTCTCCAGCAGCTGCTGCTCGTCGTGGTCGAGGCGCTGGTCGCGTTCGGCGACGTCGTCGCGCAGCTCCGCGGCCAGGCCGGGCAGGTTGAACGTCTGCCCGGCGTGCTGCACGTCGTAGACGAGCACCCCCTGCTCCTTGCGGCCGAGCAGGCGGATGCCGGCGACGAGTTCGCGCAACAACTCCTGGTGGCGCCGGTTGATGTGGTTCTCGGCGGTCTCGAGCTGGCGGCGGGCGGCATCGGGGTCGTCGTCGACGCGCGGGCCGGCCTTGGCGGCCTCGCGGGCACGTTCGAGGGTGGCGGTCAGCGACCACTGGCTCGGCTCGTCGAGCTCGCGGTCGAGCGCGATCTGCAGCACGCCGAGCTCGGCGAGGCCGCGCACGTCGTCGGCGGCCTGGCGGCGGTGATCCTCGAGCCGCTCGTGCTCGCCGCGGGCGTGGGTGAGCTCGGCGTGGGCCACCGCGCGCTGTTCGCGGGCGGAGCTGACCTCTTCGACGATCTGCTCGCCGCGCTCGTCGAGCTCGCGCTTGCGGGCGCGGACGCGGTGCAGCTCGTCGACGACCTCGTGGTGCTCGGCGCCGACCATGCCCCGCAGCGTCTCGGCGTGCTCGGTGGCTCGTGCGTGCTCGGTCGCGGCGGCGTCGGCGTCGGCGGCGCTGGCCTCGGCGCGGGCGGTGGCCTGCTCGGCCTGCTGGCGGGTGCGGGCAAGCCAAGCGAGTCGCTCCAACAGCAAGCCGGCGGCGGCGAGCCAGTCGGCGACGGCGCCCTTCCACTCGGCGGTGGCGGCGGCGAGGTCGTCGAGCCGGTCGACGTGGGCGGCGAGCCCGTGACGGGCGGCGATCTCGTCACGGGCGCGGCGGGCCTCGCCGGCGGCGTCCTCAACGTCGGCGAGCCCCCGGCGCTGCTCGGCGAGCTCGGCTCGTGCCCGCTCGAGGGCGGTGGCGGCGGCGCGGGCCTCGGCGCGGGCGGCGCGGACGTCGTCGTCGGCGGGGAAGGCGGCGAGCTCGGCGTCGAGCGCGGAAAGCTGCTGGTCGAGTCGGGCGAGCTCGGCGGCGAGGCGCTCGTCGTCGCCGTCGAGGGCGGCGAGCTGGTCATCGAGCTCGGCGAGGCGGCGCGCGCGGGCCTGCGCGCGGGCGGTCTCGCCGAGGTAGCACACCTCGTCGCGGTCGGCGGTGCCGCGCACCGGACCAATGCCGAAGCGCCCGTCGACGGCGACCCACGCGTCGGGATCGTCCGACGCCGGGACATCGCCGGTGGCGACGAGCCGCACGCGGGCGAGCAGCGAGCGGACGACGTCGGCATCCACTCCGCCAGCGGGGGTGGGGGTGAGCGCGTCGGCGAGGGTGCGCCTGCCCGCCGGCGAGCCGCTGACGAGCGCGGCGTCGAGCTCGCCCACGTCGAGGAGGCTGCCGTCGGGGGTGACCCAGGCGTCGAGGAGACCGGCGGCCTCCAGCGCCGCTTCGACGCGGGCCTGCGCATCAGAGTCGAGCGTGTCGGCGGGTTCGGCGAGCAGATACAGCGGCGCGCCGGCGCGGGTGTCGCGGTCGGCGGCGCGCCAGGCGGGCGCCGGCGGCGGCTGGTGGGTGGCGGCGGCGAGCGCGTCGCGCTCGGCGGCGACCTCGTCGCGCTCGCCGGCGAGCTGCGCCCGGCGGGCCTTGACGTCGGCGGTGGCCTCGCCGAGGCGCGCGCGGGCGGGGGCGGCGAGCTCGCGGGCGCGGGCGGCCGCCTCGATCGGGTCGGTGTCGGCCAGGGCGGCCACGGCGGCGTCGTCGAGCCCACAGGTGGGCGAGCGGCCCGCCCACGCCTCGACGGCGTCGCCGAACGCCGCGACCGTCGAGACGACCGCCGTCTCGGCGGCGTCGACGGCGTCGCGGGCGGCCCGCTCGCGTTCCTCGCCGTCCTCGACGCGTTCGCGGGCGCGTTGCTCGGCCTGCTCGGCGGCCGCGACGGCCTGTTGCGCCTCGCGCAGCTCGGCGAGGGCGGCGGTGCGGTCGCGGTGGAGGCTGTCGGCGGTGCCGCGGGCGCTGTCGAGGTCGCCGCGACCGGAGGTGGCGGCCTCGACCTGCGCGGCGAGGCT
>CAYQMQ010000026.1:0-15694 GCA_964418395.1 uncultured Actinomycetota bacterium | reverse complement strand
CGGCGGCCCCGCACGAACGTGACGATGGCGAGGCCGCCACCCGAGGCGGTGACCCCGGCCAGTCGCGCCAGCAGGTCGGCGTTGGCCTCCGGATCCATCGTGTGGGTGAACCCGGCACACACGACGAGATCGAACGGTCCCTGGGCGAGACCTTCGAACGCGTCAAGCGGCACGAGCGACACCGGCGATCGCCGGATGTCGTCCCAGTCCCCGACGATGTCGATCACCGCCGGCAGGTCCTGCAAGGTGGCGTCGAGCCCGCGGCGGGCGAACTCCAGCGCGTATTCGCCGTGACCGCCGGCGAGGTCGAGAACGCGCCGGGCCCGGGGAAACTGGTGCAGGCAGTGGTCGGCGATCTCGGGCGCGCGCTCTCGGGCCGTGATCGCCAGGGCTTGCAGCCAGCGGCTCAGCTCGGCTGGAGTGCGCTCGCGGCGCGCCGGAGGCTCGGCCCCGGCGAGCCGGTCGGGCAGCGCAGTGCTCCATCCGGCGATCGCCCGGGCGTGGTGTTGCAGCGTCGCAGCGGTGGCATCGTCGGGGGCCGCGGGGCCGAGGAGATAGCGCTGCCCGTCCTGTTCGACGACGTCGAACTCGCACAGCGCATCGAGCACCACCCGGACGGCATGGGCCGACAGCCCCAAGCGCGCCGCGGCCTCGGCCGCCTCGGCGGGCAGCGCGTCCAACAGCCCGGTCTCCAGCGCGCTGTTGGTGAGCACGACCGCCCGCCAGTCGCTGACGCAACCAGGCGGCGCCAAAAAGCTGTGGCTCCTCGAGAGACTGGGCTCGGTGCGGTTCTGATCATCGCCGCTCATGATCGGTTCCTGTGTTGACGGCCCTGCCGGGTGCGGCAGGCGCGGTTGGTCGGGCCGGGTCGTCAGCTCCGGGCGCACTCGACGCAGCTCGTCGTTGAGGGCCGGGCCAAGAGCCGGTCGTAGCCGATCGGCTGGCCGCAGCGCGCACAGTCACCGGCGTCGGGCTCGTGCAGCCGTTGCGCGGCGTGGTGCAAGTCCGCGAGCTGTTCGCGGGCGGCGGCCAGCAGCGCGGCCACCTGGGCGCGTTCGTAGGCGATCGTGGGACCCTCCGGGTCGTGCTCGTCGTCGCGGACGGCCTCAGCCGAGGAGGTCACGATGTCGGCGAAGTCGCGCTCGTGGGCGGCGATCCGATCCGCCGTCCGCTGCCGCTCCAGGGCGAGGCGCCGTTCCAGCTCTGTGCGCTGCGCCGGCGTCAGATGCGTCACGTCCGTCGCTCCCTCAGAACGGCACGTTGCCGGAGTGCCGCGGGACCCGTTCCCACGCGCGACCCATGCCGAGCGCCAGCCGGAGCCGATTCGGGTTGAAGCAGGCGGTGAGGCCGACGCGTTCGTCGGGCCCGGCGTAGTAGCACCGCTCGACCCAGGTGATCAGCTCATAGACCGCCGCCACCCACTCGGGGTCTTGAACCGCCTCCCGCGGGCTGCGCTCGTCCAGCAGCGGGTTGGGCGCGTCGAGCCAGCGCTGCTCCTCATACTCCAGCACCGCGTCCAGCTGCTCCTCCGGGCCGGGGGTGGGCCGGGCGCGCCGGGCCTTGTCGGACAGCACCGACCAGCCGGAGCCCCACCCGAACGAGGACCGCGGGAAGCCGAAGCTGCGGCGCACGCCGGCGTCGCGGACCTTGACGTCGGACACGGCCTCGGCCAGCCCCTCGACCACCCGCGTGTAGGCCTCCCGCGAGACCGCTTCCACACACACCGACGGCTGGCGGGTCTCGTGGGGCCACATCGCCGCGCGCAGCCACGGGCCCCGCTCCGTCTCGACCAGCTCCACCCAGCCCAGCCCGCGGCGGTGGTAGTGACGGTCGAGCCAGTTCGCCGCTTCCTGCAGGTCCGGCACGCCGAAGCGGCCCTCGGCTACGCAGGCCTCCTCCCGCTCGGGGGTGAACAGCCCGCGGATCGGAAACGGCGGCAGCTTCTGCGGGTTCCAGTGCGCGACCACACCGCCCCGCCCGGGCGGCCCGGCGGGCTCGTGGTCCCACCACCAGGGGTCGTAAGCCATGATCGCTCCTCTCAGTCGCGGACGGTCAGACGGTACGCCCGCAACCGAGCCCGTCGGGCGGTTACCCGCCGCGAGGGTGTGGATGACGACGCTCGGACCGCGATCACGCCGTCGCGTCCGCCGACGCC
Source organism: uncultured Actinomycetota bacterium (assembly GCA_964418395.1). Classification (GTDB taxonomy): domain Bacteria; phylum Actinomycetota; class Nitriliruptoria; order Euzebyales; family Egibacteraceae; genus QS-5-72-10. The sequence continues at coordinate 13,539 of CAYQMQ010000026.1, read as the reverse complement.
GGGGCGCCGGCGGATCGTTGCAGCACCCGGTCACACACCCGGTCGGCGAACGCCGCGATCGTCAGCGACGGGTTGGGTCCCACCGGCCCGGGCATGGCGGCGCCGTCCACGACGTGCAGGCCGGGATAGCCAAACACCTCTCCCTGGGCGTCGCACACGCCGTGGACGGGCGTGTGCGCCATCGGCGCACCTCCCAGGGGGTGCACCGTCACGATCCGGCGGAAGAGCCACGCCGGGTTGTCGACGTAGTCGGCGCCCAGCGCGTCGGCCATGGCCTGCATCGCCTCACGCACGCGCGCGAAGTACGCCGCGCTGGTGTGGCTGTCCCAGTCGACGATCAGCCGCCGGTGGGTGTCGTCATCTAGGTGCATCACGCCGTCGGCGATGTCGCGGCCCATCCCCAACAGCGGCATGGAGCCTGACGACACGCGACCGTCCACCAACGCGCGTGACAGCTCCCCGCCGAGGTCCGAGTCCCCCGATCGGGTCAGGCGTCCCACGAGCCACCGGCTCGCGAGCGCGACCATCCGCGCCGCGGTCTCTCCCACGTCGGCGTACGTCGCCAACCACTGCACGAAGCCGGGATAACCGCCCTCCTCGATGTAGAACCCCCGCCCGGATGCAGCGTCGTCGGCGCCACCGTCGACCGCGTCGGGGTAGCGGATGGCGCTGGTGATCACCGGCCCGTGGCTGGGATCGAACCCGCGGGGACCCCTCCGGCGGGCGTCGGGCAGCAGGAACGTCAAAAAGTCGCCGTTGCCCGAGAACCGCATCCCCAGCGCGCTGCTGAGTCCGGGGAAGGCCGCCCGGTTGCGCAACAGCAGATACGTGGTGCCATACGTGCCCGCGCCGAGCATCAACCGGTCACAGGTCACCACGTGATGGGCCAGCGAGCGGGTGTCGGTGGGCTGACCCTCGCTCTCGGGGTCGTGGCGGACGTAGGACACCTCGAACCCGCCTTGGCGGCGCGGGCGGATGCGGCGCACCTCGCTGCGGGTGCGGATGTCGGCGCCGTGGTGGGCCGCGGCCGACAGATAGGTGTGATCGAGGGTGTTCTTCGACCCGTCGTTGCAGCCGATGTCGCACTCACCACACAGCCGGCAGGTGCGGCGTGCCACCCCATGAAGGTTGCCGTAGGGCGGATCGGTCACTGGCACACCGATGTCCGGGCGTGCGCCCGGCTCGGGGGCGAAGCTCACCGCCAGTGGCGGCAGCTGCCAGTCGAGGTCGAGGCGCTGGGCGGCCTCGCGTGTGGCCTGCGTCTTGGGCGTGTCGCGGAAGCCGGGCTCGTTCACGGGATACGGTGTTGCGCCGAGCATGCGCTCGACGGCGTCGTAGTGGGGGTCGAGGTCGGCGCGCGTGATCGGCCACGTCTCATAGCCGCCGTGGGGCAGCGGATCGCGGTGGACGAACCACCGCTCGTCCTTGCGCAGCAGCACGTTGGCATAGATGAGCGACCCGCCGCCGAGGCCGCTGGAGACCACGGAGTCAAAGCCGTGGAAGCTCCACACGTTGAACAGCCCGTGCAGCCCCTCGCTGGGGTCCCAGAAGTTCGTCTTCATCTCGTGGGGACTGCGCGGGAAGCTGCCCGGCGGATAGGCCTTGCCGCGTTCGAGCACGATCACCGAGGCGTCGGCCTCGGCCAGGCGGAACGCGGCCACCGAGCCACCGAAGCCGGAGCCGACGACGACGGCGTCGACATGTTCGGCGTCCGCGGGCGGGTCAGCCTGAGTCATGGCGGTGCCTCCCTGAGCTCACGCCGGTCGCGCGGCCCCGACTGGGAACCGGGCGACACGACCGTGCCACCATCAGCCCGCGAAGGGTCCTGACCCGGCTGGCCACGCTCAACCGGCCGTGCTGTCGACGAACGGAGAGTCACCAAGCGCCTTGTCAGCCTGTTCGCGGCCGTGCTGCATGACCTCGGCGGCCACGCGGGGGGAGAAGTCGAGAAAGCCCGTCACGGTGAAGTCCATCGTCGGCTCGATGAGCCGCAGATCGACCTGCTTCCTGCCCTGCGCGACGGGCGCGTCGGGGGCCTGCTCCACGATCGCGTTGATGGTGCGCGCGTGCTCGTAGCTGCTGTACAGCGCGTGACGCGCGACGTTTTCCGCCAGGCGTCCCATGGCATCGCCCAGCGACGTCGGCGCCGGCGCCGACCCGCTGACCTTGGCCGGCGCCACGACGATGGCGGCGTCCGGCTCGTACTCGAACACCGGCGGCAGCGGGGTGTTGGCCACCAGCCCCGCGTCGACGTATTCGTGGCCCTCCTCGCAGCCGGGACGCAGCAGCAGCGGCACCGCGGCGCTGGCCAGCAGATGATCGACGGTGAGCTCGACCGCGCGGTATTCCGACGCCTGAAGCGCCTCGGGCTGCTCGTCGTCGGCGTCACGGGCGGGACGCGACGGCAGCTCGTTGGTGAAGCGCACGACCCGTCCCGTGCCGTGATCCACCGACGACACGACCACGGCCAACCCCGACCGGATCGGCAGGCGTCCGTCGGGCTTGCCCTCGCCATCATCCTCCGGGCCGGCGACGAGATGGGACGCGAGCCAACGGCGGGGGCGCTCGGTGTCCACCAGCCAGGTCCACCCGACCGAATCGAGGGCGTGCTGCACGAGGTTGGCGTCGGGCCAGCGCAACAGGTTGCGCCACTTGACGAGGCGCCACACGTCCAGCCGCGGTCGGCCGAGGTCCAGCAACGACGCGTCGGCCCACATCTCGTCGATCTCGTCGCTGGTCAGCCCGGCCGCGACAACCGCGGCGTTCAACGCCCCCGCCGACGTCCCGGAGACCACCCGCACCGCGTCGAGCAGCCCGTGGCGTTGTAGAGACTGCACCACGCCGGCGCAGAAGTAGGCCGCCGGGGCGCCGCCGCCGGACAGCACCAGGGCCAGTCGGTCCGTCATGAGCTCGCCTTTGACCGGGAGTGGCTGCTCTGGCCGGCGCCCTGCCGGCTTGCCGCGCGCTGCTTCGTGGCACCCTCGCGGGCCTCGCGGCGGGCGCGCGGACGCAGCAGATAGCTGTCACGCAGGTTGGCGGCGAACAGCCGGCCGAACGAGGCGAACACCCGCGCGGCCTCCAGCGGCGAGGAGGCCTCCACCGGCCGCATCGACGCCAGCATCCGCAGCAGCCCCAGCACGCCGATGTGCACGATGCCGGCGCCGACCACCGGCCCCGAGGTGTCGACCCCTTGATGCAGGCGCACGTGCAGGGTGGTGGTGTCCGGCCACAGATCGAGCCCCAGGTCGTCGCGGACGTTCTTGCGCCCCGCGAAGTAGTAGCGCTCGCCGGCCTGGCCGAAACCGGCCTCGTACTTCAACAGCGTGAGATCGGGCGTGCCCGATGGGGCGAACAGGTTGAACCGCCCATCGCCGAACGGCAGGCGGCGGGCGACGCCGGGCAGCTCGAGCTCGCCCTGCAGCAAGGCCGGATGGTGGGGATCGGCGACGAAGCGCCGCATGTCGTTGATGGTGATGGTGGAGTGCAGCGCCAGCCGCCAGCCGGCCCGTTCGCCGGCATCGGCGCCCTGCTGGGGCTCCGTGACGCCCATCGCGAACGGGCCCGCCATGGTCTCGTGGAACGTGAGCCCGGCGGCGCCGTCGACAGCCGTGTCCTGCACTGGAGATCCGTTGCTCATCGGGTCCTCCCTGCGGCGCGGTGGGAAGCGGGTCGCGCTCAGGCGGCGTGCTGTTTGAGAAAGTCGACCATCGTGGGAAACACGTCAAGGCTGGCGTGCTCGCCCATGAACACGTCCTGATGGCCGTAACCGGGAAAGACCGCCAGCTGATGCCGTCCGGGTGCGACCGCCTCCAGCCGCCGGTGACACACCACGTTCGAGTCGGCAAACACCCGGTTCTTGTCGCCGGTGGTCAACAGCACCGGGGTGGTGACGCCGGCGGCGTCGGCCAGGTAGTCGTCGGGCAACTCGTCGTATTGGCCATCCTCGGCGTCGAGCTTGACCGCGCGCCCGGCCCGGATCATCTTCGCCACGTGGCGGTAGTAGTGAAGCCCGGTGGCGCCGTACAAGTCGCCGCCGCGCCGGTGGGTGATCTCGTGCAGCTTGTCGTGGCTGTACAACGCCGGCCACCCCGTGCCCCACATGAGGCTGAGCATGTGGCAGGCGGGGACGTCGCACTCCGGATGGGCCAGCGAAACCCCCTTGGAAAACAACCAGCCTCGTGAGAACCGCGGCTCGGTGTGCCACTGCGGGTCGAGGTACGGAAAGCCCAGCACGCGCTCCACCAGGTCGGGCGCAACCGTCAACTTCACCCGCGACCACAGCGGCACGCGGGGCGTCAGCGCGGCGCTGTTCGCGATGACGCTGTCGACGCCGGACACCGCGCCGCCGAACAGGCTCATGCTGAACGACACCGCGCCCAGGCAGTGGGCGATGACGTGCAGGCGACGATCCGGGGCCGTCCGGCGCAGCGTGTCGAGGGCGGCGGGATAGTCGTACAACGCGATGTCGTCCATCGAGAACCGGTGCATCGACCGGTTGTAGGGATGCCGGTTGCTCATCCGGAAGTCCAGGGTCCACACGTCGGTGAAGCCGGCATCGAGCAGAAAGGCCACGAGGTTGTGGTGCTCGGGCATGATGAACATGTCGCTGGAGGTCGTCAGCCCGTGGACGATCAACACCGTGTTATCGCCCTCGCCGCGTTGGAAGCGAAGCATGCTCAGGCCCAGGCCGTCCGCGGTCGTGAACGGGTGCATCGACACGTCGGCGTCCGGGACGCCACTGAGCGTGTACAGCGGGATTCGGCGTGACATGTCGGCTCCTCGCGCGATGTGGGCCTGCGTGCGCCGTGGGGCCCATGTCCGAGTCCCGCCGTCGCAGGTCCCCGCGAAGAGGAGCAGCGCACCCTGGCTGTGATACATGCGGATCGCTGCCCGGCTTGGTCACCGAAGCATCAGCATTTCGGTGGGAGGGGGGTTCACGGCGGGAGCCAGACCTGACATGATGCGCATTGCGCACAGAAGCCGCGAAGCCCGTCAGCGCCGCCGCTGTCCGGCTTCGGCCTGTGCGGCCCCTGCTCCGGACGAGGCGGCAGGAAAGGAATGGATCATGGTGCTGCGGGCTGACCCTGCGAAGAGACCGTCGGTCGTGGAGGGCTCGCCCGCCGAGGCGGTACCCGGCGATGAGTTGCTGTGGGTCAGCAACCACCCGGCCGGACCGGCCCACCACGCGATCGAAGTCGGCCTGGTCCTCCACGACCCCGACCGTGACCACGTGCGCGTGCTGAGCCGCGACGGCGCCGAGCTCGAGTTCGCCGCCGACCGCGTGGTGGTGTTGGTGCGCGACGTGGACGGGGCGCTTGAACGCAGCCGGGCCAGCGACGGCCAGCCGCTCCAGGCTCCCGGAACATAGGCCCGATGGAGATCTGGGGCTGGTGTCCGCTCTGCCGCCGGTGGTTTTACTGTCCGACGTGGTTTGATCGCGACGAGCCATTGCCGCACTGCCCGGTGTGCCAAGCCGAGCCGACGGCGATCGAGAATCGGGCCGGCTGCGGCGCCACCAGGCTGTTGCGAGACCCCGCGGGATGACGCGTCCCGAGGAGGCGCCACCATGGCAAGCGACGATCGATCAGAGGTGCGCCGCGGCGAATCCGGTAGCTATACCTACCTGGGGCTGTCCCACAACATCCTCGCCGGAGCGGAACACACCGGAAACCGCTTCAGCGTGATCGAGATGACGGTCCAGCCGGGTGCGGGTGTTCCGCGCCACGACCATCCCGAGGTGGTCTTCGGCTGGTATGTGCTTGCCGGCACGGTCACGGTGGACACCGATGACGGCCCGCTCGAACTGTTCGCTCGGGATTTCCTCCTGGATCCTCCCGGGTTCAAGCATGCGCTCGCCAATCGGGCCGATCAACCAGCCCGCATCCTGGTGGTGTTCGCCCCTGCGGGATGTGAGCGGTTCTTCGTGGCAGCCGCCGAGGCGATCACCTCCGAAATCCCACAGACCTCCCCACCCAGCGCCACGCTTCAGACCCTGGCCGAGCTAGCCGGCCATCACGGCTGGGAGCTCGATCCTGACCCGGACACCGGTTGGTGACGTGGCGGGTGGCGAACAGACGGCGCTCGGAAAACCGCATCGCACTCCTGTGGCGGGGGGAGGGGGGGAGCCGATCGCCGAGCCGGGACCACGACGATCGAGGGGTGACAGGGAGGGTTGGTCCGCACGGCGACGATAACGTAGCGACTCATGCCACAGCTGCTGCGGCCCGCGGTGCGCACGACGGTCGCCACCGGCGTGGCCCTGGCATGTGCCGCCGTGCCGGTGTTCCTCTTCGGCGCGCTGTCCGGGTTGGTGCGGGCCGACCTCGGCTTCGACGAGGCCGGCATCGGCGCGGGCGTGACGGTGTTCTTCGTGGCGGCCGCGCTCGGTGCGTACCCCGCCGGGCGTGTGACGGAGCGTCTGGGGGGCCGGGTGGCGATGCTGCTCGGGACGCTGGCCGCCAGTGTTGCGGGCCTCGCGATCGGTGTGTTCGCGGAGCGGTGGTGGCACGTGGCCGGGTTGCTGGCGGTGGCCGGTGCATCGGTTGGTCTCATCGACACCGGCGGAGCGAGGGCGTTCGCTGACGCGGTGCCGGCCCGTCGCCAAGGGCTTGCGTTCGGGCTCAAGGAAGCCAGCGTGCCGGCGGCGTCCATGCTGGCCGGGGCCGCGGTCCCGCTGTTGGGGGTGACCGTGGGCTGGCGGCCGAGCTTCGCCCTCGGCATGCTGTTGGTTCCGGTCGTGTGGCTGCTGTTGCCCTCCCGGGCCGATGGCCCCCACCTGAACCGCACCGTCGCTACGGGGCGCCCTCCCCCTGCCATCTCCCTGCTCGTGCTCATCGCGGTCGGCTCCGCGGCGGGCACGGGCGCGGCGACCGCGGCGGCCTCCTTTCTCGTGCCCACCGCGACCCGCGCAGGGCTGTCGGTGGGCGCCGCGGGGGTGCTGTTGGCCGTGGCGAGCGTTCTCAGCATCGTGACGCGCGTGATCGTCGGCCATCTGGCGGACCGGACCCCGCACCGGGAGTTGCTGGCCACCGCGGCTCTGCTCGTCGCGGGAGCGGTCGGTTCGTTTCTCTTGGGAGCCGGCGGTGCCACGCTGGCCGTTGCTGGCGGCTTGCTGGTGTTGGGTGGCGGCTGGGGCTGGACCGGCCTGATCTTCCTCTCGGCGGTGCGCGGCAGCCCCCGTGCGCCTGCCTCGGCCGCTGGCATCGTCTTGGCCGGTCTCGCGACCGGCGGGGCCATCGGACCTCTGGCCTTCGGCCTGCTGGCCGCCCGCGTCGGCTACGCCACGGCCTGGCTTGCCACCACGCTGGCCCTGACGGCGGGCGCCATCATCATCTGGATCGCTCACCGTCGCCTGGCCTCAGCCTGAAACGAAGGCGTTGGTGCCCTCCGGATCCTCGAGCTGGAACGACGACAACCGGCTCACTTGTCCACACATCCTTTGGTAGGAGTTTAGGCCGGGAGACGCTCGTCGATCTCCTTGTGAACCCGGTCCAAATCGAAGCCTTCCTGTTGGGCGTCCAGCACCAAGTCGTCGTCGACGCGGATTTTGAATACGCCGCTGTGGCCGGTGCGCAAGAACACCCCCTCGAGCTGGCGGCCGTACGCGGACAGCAACTGCCGCTGGGTCTCGATGGCGCGCTCGAGGTGGCCACAGGGCACGCAGTACTCGATCTCGACGTGCATCTCTCGCTCCTTGCAGAGTTCGGATGGCACGCATCCGTCTTTCTGTGCCAGACACGCGGGCGGCTGCCCACTGCCCGGCCGGCCGACCCCACGTTACGACCTCGACCCGAGTCGAGGGTCAACCCGTCACGGGAGCGGCACGACGGTGGGGAGCCCCCACCTACTGCGGTCGAGCCGGGATGGCCTCACTCTTCGGTCCCCGCGGCAGCAGCGTCGCTCAATGCCGGTGCGCAGCCACATCCCGGCCCGCATGCCCCCTGACTGGCCGGACGGCTGGCCACGCGCTCGTGGACAGCTTCGAGTTGGTGGGCGAAATGGGTGAGCTCGTCGATGTGCTCCCGCACGTCGGCGAGCTTGGTCTCGAGCAGCCCCATGAGTTGCTCGTGGGTGTGCGAACACTGCTCGTGCTGCCATGCGTCGGCGAGCACGGCAGCCTCCTCCAACCGCAATCCCAGCCGCTTTGCCCGTGCCATCAGCTCCAGGCGTTCCACGTGCAGGTCGCTATAGAGCCGGTGGCCGGCCTGGCTGCGAGCCGGGGGCGGCAACAACCCTTGGTCCTCGTAGTAGCGCAAGGTCGTCACCGGAAAGCCCGTCGCCTCCGCGACCTCACCGATGCGATAGGTCGTTTCTGTTCGCACGATAGGCCACCTCAACGACGGTAGGTGCTGTACCGAACGCGTCGCTGCGCACGATCACTTCCTCGGCATCGGCGGGAGGCGTCGGACCGCCATCGAGGGCCACCATAGCGAGCGCACCCGATGTGGCGAAGAGTCGCCCGCGTCTGGGGCTCGTCGCGGCCGGTGACGGCCCTCGGGGTTCGGCCGGGGTGGCCAGCGGGTACCCATCCGGCGAGAGCACCATGTCGCACTAGCGCCACCACCCACCGAGGACCGGCCATGTTCTCCGACCGACGCGACGCCGGCGCACAGCTCGCCGAGGCCCTCGTCCGCCGCGATCTGAGCCGCCCGCTGGTGCTGGCGCTGCCGCGGGGTGGCGTGCCGGTGGCCGCTGTCGTGGCCGAGGCGCTCGATGCGCCGCTGGAGGTGTTGGTCGCCCGGAAGATCGGCGCGCCGTTCCACGCCGAGCTCGGGGTGGGCGCGATCGCCGAGGGCGGTGAGCCCGTCCTCGATCACGAGACCCTCGCCTCGCTCGATCTCACCGCCGAGGACCTCAACGAAACCGTGCAGCTCGAGCAAGCCGAGCTCGACCGGCGGATCGGTTATTATCGCGGGGACCGGTCTCTGCCGGCGATGGCCGACAGGGATGTGGTTCTTGTCGACGACGGGCTGGCCACCGGCGGCACCGCGGTCGCTGCCGTCCGTGCGCTGCGCGGCCACGCTCCTCGGCGGGTGATCCTCGCGGTGCCGGTGGCGGCGCCACACAGCGTGGAGCGGCTGCGCGCCGAAGCGGACGACGTGGTGTGTCTGCACGCCCCGCCCGACTTCGCCGCGGTCGCCCAGTGGTACCGCGAGTTCCCCCAGACCAGCGACGAGACCGTCGTCGAGCTGCTCGCCCGTCATCGCCCCGGCGCGGACGGTGCCACCCACGACGCGGCGTGAGCCTCGGATGTCACCGTCAAGCGGCCGCCGCCGAGTCGGGTCAGCTCACGGGGCCAGCTCGTCCAACCATCGAGCGAAGTCGGTGTTCCATGAGCTGGCGGGCAGGATGCCGGCGATTTCGTCGCGGGCGGCGGCCGCCGACAGGCCGAGCCCGCGCACGAGGTAGCCCGCGACCACGGTCGGGGTGCGGCTGGCCCCGGCGACGCAGTGGACGAACACCCGCTTGCCTTCGCCGCGCAGGGTGCGCACCGCCTCGACAGCCTGGTCGAGCACGAACCCGACGTGGGCCTGGGCGCCGGGCTGGTCGACCAGATGGAAGCGGTGGTGTTCCACGCCCTCGCCCACCTCGCGGGTGCCGACCCGACACAGCGAGACGACGGCGTCGACCTCCCCCGAGCCTCCCGCTGAAGCGAGCGCGGGGAGGTTGCCGGCAACGACCCCTCGGTCGGAGGGCACCGGGACCGCCACCGGTTTTTGGCCCTCGACGCTCAGGATGCGAGCCGCGAGCCGGTCGGCGGCCGGCCAGCCCAGCTCGTCACTGTGGCCACCCTGGGCGGTCAGCACCGCCAAGCGCACCAGGTCGGGGACGGCATAGCCCGGCCAGCCGTGCAACCGCCGCTGCCAGGCAAACGGCACCGCCGACACGCCCCAGCGGGCGCCGAGCACGCTGCCGGCGATGGCGGCGACGGTGTCGGTGTCGTCGCCGATGCCCACCGCGACCCGCAGCGCGGCGGCCAGATGATCCGGCGGGCGGTCGGCGGGCACCTCGGTGTGTACGATCGCAGCGTGGGCGGCCTGCAAGGCGGTGACGACAAACCCGTTGGGCGCGAACCGCTGTGGCGGGCCGGCTTCGGCCTCCCGCAGCCGCTGGGCCCAGGCGTCGCGAGCGCGGGGATCGAGTTGGGCCAGCCCGTCCCACACGCCGTCGAGGCGGGCGGCGGTCACCGCGCGGGCGATGGCGGCACACCACAGCACACACGCCTGGCCCGCCAGCGGATCGCCGTGGGTCAGCGCCGAAGCCGCTATGGCCGCCTCGGCGCGGGCGGCGTCGTCGTCGAGAAAGGCCAGCGCCACCGGCGCGGTGCGCATCAGGCTGCCGTTGCCGGCCGCCCGGTGGGGGTGGCGCTGATAGTAGGACCGGGCGTGCTCGCCCAGCTCGGCGCCGCTGGCCGTCTGTGACAACACCGCGGCCGTCTGCACGCCGACGTCCTTGGGGTCGTCGGCCAGCCAGGCCAGGAAACGCTCGCCGATCGCGGCCAGATCCCACCGTCCGCCGGCGGTGACTTCGGCGATGCACACCGCCATCTGCGTGTCGTCGGTCCACTCGCCCGGCGCCCACGGGCCCAGCCCGCCGCCGGCCATGTCGATGTCGCCGGCGGGGGTGGTGAACTCATAGCCCGCCCCCAGCGCGTCGCCGGTGGCCAGGCCCACCAGCGCGCCGGCGGCGCGGTCGGTGTGGCTTCCCACGCGCCCCTCCTTGGCTGATGTCGGATCACGCTAATATGACCACGTCCCACGGGCCCAGTGTGCGCCACAGGTGCGACAATCGAGCCGCCGTACCTGCCGTTCTTGATCTTGGCCCTGATAAAGCCGATCATGCAGTCAAAGCGGCCCGCACCCCCTACGTCGGCGTCACTCGTGCTCGCTCGAAGCTCGTGGTGGTCGGCGATCCCGACGTGGCCGGAGCCTACGGCTTGCAGGAGTTGGCCGGCCACCTGCGCGGAAACGGCTGCGTAGGGCTGGCACAGAGGGGATTTCAATCGACGGAGGGGATCGTGAGGGGCCGTACGAACGTGTGGGTGCTGGCCGTGTGTGTGCTGTTGGCGGCCTGCATCGAGGCCACACCGGATGCCGCGTCCGAGTCGCCGCCGCCGGCTGTGGCCACTGCCACGCCGGCTCCCGCGCCCGCCGGGTCAGTCGTCGACCAGCCCCGACGGCTCCTCACACGCATCAACGACCTGCCCGTCGCCGTTGCGATGCCGACGGGCTACGACCGTGACCTGTTCGACCACTGGGTCGACGACGACGGCGACTGCCAAGATACCCGCCACGAGGTTCTGGCCGTCGAGTCCCACACGGAGGTGTCGGGTTGCCGGATCGAGGTCGGCGCTTGGCAGTCCTACTACGATGGGCTGGCATGGACAGCGAGCTCCGACCTCGACGTCGACCACATGGTGCCGCTGGCTGAGGCGTGGGGCTCCGGGGCCAGCGGGTGGTCGGCGGACACGCGCCGCCGGTTCGCCAACGACGTGGACGACGACCGCAGCTTGGTGGCCGTCACCGACAACGTCAACCAGGCCAAGGGCGACCGGGACCCCGCCGAGTGGCTGCCCGACCAACAGGTGTGTCGCTACATCGGCGAATGGGTGGCGGTCAAGACCCGCTGGTCGCTGACGGTCGATCAGGCCGAGCGTGACGCGCTGCTCGCTGCGGCCGGGGACTGTCCCGACCAGCTGATCGACGTGTCGCTGGCCGTCATCGAGATGGGCCCGGCGTCGCCCACCAGACCGGACGTCGAGCCCGACGGCTGCGTGGACATCAACCGCGACGACGACCTTGCCGAGTTGCAGCGCATCGTCCACATCGGCGCCGAACGAGCCGGCGACGTCCTCGCCAACCGCCCCTACGACTCCCTTGGCCAGCTCCAACGCATCGACGGGATCGGAGCTTCGCGCGTGGACGACATCCGCGATCAGGGGCTGGCCGCTGTCGCGTGCTAGCTCGGCGCGCCGCCCCCGGCGGTGTGGCGTGCGGGCGGGAGGATCACGGGCCGCCCTCGAGCACGCGCTCGAGCACCTCACTGCCGCAGCGTCTGCAACGCCTCCTGCAAGCCCCGCGGAGCGCGGCACGGGCGCCCGCTACGGTCGGTGATCGCGGTGCGCACGTTGGCCGAGGCCAACTCCTCCTCGCCGCGCAGGATGCGTTGCTCCCAGCGCGCCGACGCGGATCGCAGCTCGCTCAGCACCGACAGGACCGTCAGCCGGTCGTCGAGCATCGCCGGAGCCCGGAAGGCGACACCCACGTCGACGACCGGAAGGTGGAAGCCTTGGTCTTGCAGCCACGCCAACGAGAACCCGACGGCGCGCAACGCGTCGATGCGGCCCATCTCGAAGTAGTTCAGGTAGACGGCGTGGTTGACGTGCCCGTAGGGATCGAGCTCCGAGAAGCGCACGTCGAGGTCGGTGGCCTGCATCGGTTCCCCTGGCCGCGGAGATCGGTGACGGCATCGAGGCTACGTCATGCCCAACCGGCGGCGAGCGTGGAGCCCAGCGACCGGCGGTGGCCGTCTCACGGTCGGGGTGGCGACGCGGCGATTGCGTACCTGGTCAGCTCGCTGCGGCCTTCGCGCGCTGAAAGAACGCGCGTGGCATGGGCCGTTCCAGGCGCCAGGTGATCGCGATCGGTCGTTCGCCACGCGCTTCGACCAGCCGGCAGCGACCAAGAAAGACATACGGCATCGCGACGCCGGCCGCTCCCCGCTTGGTCTCACGGACGAACAGCAGCACCTGGCCGCGGCGCTCGTTGGTCGCCAGATACCGCCGGCCCTGCTCCGAGGCTTGCGTGGTTCGGGACTGCGATTCCCAGTGGAAGAGCTCGGGGGAGATCGCGTAGTCGTCGTAGAGGGTGGTTGGGGAGTACTCGCGTTCGGATTTTCGCAGGGTGACGAGCAACACGTCGGTGTCGGTGGGTTCGTGATACCAGACGCCGGTCTGCAGGCTCGGGTTCTTGTCCGGCTCGACGGCGCCGAACGCTGCCAGGATCTCGTCCCGGTTGTAGGTCGCATGCTCGTGCAGCGGGATCGCCGGGTCGATGCGGGACGGGTGCGTGAGTCGGTCGGCTTGGCGCGTGAGCGGCGGGGCGATCGCGGCAAGGTCAGCGAGCAGTCCCGGGTTGGCCGCCAACCGGTCGAGGCTGTCCTGCCAGCCTCGCGGCAGCTCCGAGCCGGTCCAGAGCGCGGTGTGCAGCATCATCATCAAGCGACGGTGGCGCTCATCCAGCGATTCGAAGCGCGGCGGTATCGCCGTTGTGGCCAGGTTGGCCAACAGCTCCAACCGCTCGGGGTCGTCCAGGTGGAGCAGCGCCGGCACTCGCCTGACCAGCCGCCGCTCCTGGGGGCCTTCGGGCGGGGCCGGCAAGCCGGCGGCGCGTCGCAGGGCCGACCAGCCGCCCACCGACGGCTTCCACACCTCGGCAAACTCGATTTGGACGGCGTCGCAGAACGTGGCGAGATCGACGTCGCCCTGTTCGGCAGCGAGCGCCGCGAGCTCGGGGACGAGGGTGCGCTGGGTGGTCCGCA
>CAYQMQ010000025.1:0-15747 GCA_964418395.1 uncultured Actinomycetota bacterium | reverse complement strand
ACTTCGCGAACGCGCGCATGGAGCCCGAGATGTCGCACAGCAGCACGATCTCGGGTTTGCCGGCGTTCGAGCGGCGGAACTGCGGGTCCACCAGCACCCCGCCGGTCGACAGCGAGCGGCGGATGGTGCGGCGCATGTCCAGATGCCCGCGTCGCGCGGCGCGCCGCCGATGGGACAGCCGGCGCGTCAGGCTGCGGGCCAGCGGGGCGATCAACGCCCGGATGCGCTCCAGATCGCTGCCGGTGGCCCACAGGAAGTCGACGTCCTCGGGAGCCTGGCGCCGTTGGCGGGCGGCCATGGTCTCCGTGCCGGCCTCCTCCAACAGGCGCGAGAAGACCTCGTCGTGCAGCATCTGCCGGAAGGCGTCGAGCTTCGCGGTCAGATCCTCTTCCGGGACCTGGCTGCCCAACAGGCTGCGGCCCTGGCCTTCCTCGGGCTCGTCGCGGGCCGCGTCCAGGACGGCGGCCAGGTTCAGTCCTCGCAGCGCCCGGAAGACGTAGGAGTCCACGCTGACGTTGGCATCCCCTTGGGGCTCCACGTACTCGTCGACGCGATCCCGAGCGAGGCTGCGCAGCCGGTCGTCGTCGCCCTCGCGCAGGGCATCCGCCAGCTCCGCGGCGTCATCGTCCGGCCCGCCGGCGTCGCCCCCGGAGCGCCCTCGGCGGGGGGAGGCGGGCTGCACCACCCGGCGAAGCGGGAAATAGACCTCGAACAGCCGGTCGAACAGCTCGCGGTGCTCGGGCTCCTTGACGAGCGCGGCCGCCACCACGGCGCGCACCGATTCGCGGCGCTCGAGGGGCACGGCGCCCAGTCCCGCGACCGCATCCGAGATCTCGGGGGTGGACACGCCCACTCCGGCCTCGCGCATCCCGCGGGCGAGCGCGATCACCCGGTCGGCGAGGCCGCCCTCGGCCAGCGCCTCGCCCCCCGCCGGCTGCTCACCCATCGCCGGCGCTCTCGTCGAGGGCCCGGCGCACCGTCACGAGATCGGTGTGGTGCTTGACCAGGGCACCGAGCGTCTGCGCGAGCGTCTCCCGATCGGTGTCGCGGGCGCCGATCTGGACCAGGGTGGCCGCCCAGTCGAGCGTCTCGGCGATCGATGGCGGCTTTTTCAAGTCCAGCTCGCGCACCCGGTGGACGATGTGCACGACCTGATCCGCCAGCCCGTCCTCGATGCCGGGCACGGTGGAGCGCACGATCTCACGCTCGCGCTCGGCGGTGGGGTAGTCCAGCCACAGGTACAGACAGCGGCGCTTGAGCGCCTCGGAGAGCTCCCGGGTGGCGTTGGAGGTCAAGACCACGAACGGGGTGCTGGCGGCGCTGACGAGGCCGAGCTCGGGGATGGAGACCTGGAAGTCCGACAGCACCTCCAACAGCAGCGCCTCGGTCTCCATCTCGATGCGGTCGACCTCGTCGATGAGCAGCAGCACCGGGTCGGGCGAGCGGATCGCGTCGAGCACCGGCCGTGACAGCAGGTACGGCTCGCTGAACACGTCGTCGACACCCGCCGCGCCGTCGCCGTCCTGAGGCGCCTGCAACCCGAGGAGCTGCTTGCGGTAGTTCCACTCGTACAAGACTTTGGTCTCGTCCAAGCCCTCGTAGCACTGCAGCCGCACGAGGCGGACGCCGGCGGCGTCTGCCAGCGTGCGCGCCAGGGCGGTCTTGCCCGTGCCCGCCGGCCCCTCCACCAGCAGGGGCTTGCCCAGCTGGCCGGCGACGTGGACGATCGTCGACGTGCCCTCATCCGGCAGGTAGCCCGCCGCCGAGAGGGCGTGGTCGACCGCGTCGACGGAGGGGAACCTGACCGCGCCGGCGTCGGCTGCCATGAGGCCTCCCGTTGGGACTGGCGAGTGGGAGATCGGGCCGGAGCCCACGGTCCCCCGATCCGGGGGTTGGCTGGGTCAGCTCGCGCGGGCGAGCAGCTCGTCCACGATGCGGTGGACCTCGGCGATGGCGACGTCGACCGCCGCGGCGACCGAATCCGACAGGCCGGTGCCGAGCCGTTCCACCTCTTCGGGCTGGCAGCCCAGCAGCACGAAGGTCTCGGGCAGGCGGCCCAACGCCTTGGCGAGCATGAACGCCCGTTCCGGCTTGGTGTAGTGCATGTCGGCGAGGAAGTCGTACTTCTCCATGGGCTCCATGTCGTCGACGTCGGCGACCTCCGGGTCGATGACCATCACCGTCCCCGGCGCCCGGCCGTGGTCGACCGCATCGACGACGACGAGCGCGTCGACCGGGTCCATGAGATCCTGCACCAGGTTGATGCCGCCGGTGCCGATGTCGCTGAGCCGCACGCAGTCGGCCAGCGACTCGTTGCGCAGGCGCTGGACGACCTCGACGCCAAAGCCGTCATCGCCCCACAGGACGTTTCCGACACCGGCCACCAGGATGTTCACGTGGCGAAGTCTAGCGAGGCTCGCAGTCGCTAGCCCATCTGACCTAGCATCGAGGCATGAGCGCAACCACGACCGAGCCGGAGCAGATCGTCAAGGATCTGCGAGCACGCTTGGAGCGCACTCCCCGGGCGGCGCGGCCCTTGGAGCACGCCGCCCTCCGATATCAGCTCGGCTTGGCCTACGCCGAGCTGCCCACCGGGGAGCGTGAGCTGAACCTGTCACGCGCGGTGGCCTCCTACGAGCATGCCGCGGAGCTGTTCTCCCCCCAGCAGCACCCGGCCGAGCACGCGCGGGTGCAGACCGCGCGGGGAGCGGCGCTGCGGGAGCTGGGCTCAGCGCAGGACGCCGTCAACGCCTGCACGACCGCCGTCGAGCTGTTGACGAACGCCGGGTCGCCGGGGGAGCTCGGCGCGGCGCTGAACAACCTCGGGCTGTCCCACAGCGACGTGGGCCACCACGAGGAGGCCATTGCGGCGCTGGAGCAGGCGATCGCGGCGTTCGACGAGGCCGGCGAGGACCATCAGCGGGCCATGGCGCGGCACAACCTCGGGCAGGCGCAAGCGGCCGCCGGGGCGCACGAGGACGCGGCCGCCACCTACACACAGGCGCTGGCCGAGCTCGACGTCGAGGACGCCCCGTACCAGTGGGGGTTGCTGCAGCACGCGCTCGGAGTGGCGCTGAGCGCGGCGAACCAGCCCGAGCGCGCCGCGGAGGCCTTCGCCGCCTCCCTGCGCTCGTTCACCCGCCAGCGGTACCCCTTCCAGTTCGCCCTGGCCAAGAACAACTACGGGTTGGCCTGGGCCCAGGTGGGCGGGATCGTCCCGCTCCGACGGGCGGTCGCCAGCTACGAGGACGCGCTGCGGGTGTTCGACGTGCGGGTGCACCGCACCCAGTGGGAGCAGGTCTATCGCAACCTGGAGATGGCCGAGTCGGCGCTGGCCGACCTCGGCGCGCAGGCCTCGCGGGCCGGGCACTTCGCGGCCCTGCTCGGGGCGCTCGAGGACGAAGAGGAGCGCACCCGGGTGCTGCGCGAGCGCTTGGAGGTGTACTTCGAGCTGCCGGACAAGCAGCGCGACGACGCTCTGGGCGAGCTGTCCATGTCCGCCCTCGGACTCGACGAGGAGGCGCTGGCGCGGTTCACCGCAGCCTGGCTCAACGTGCTGATGGAGCTGCCCAACGACAACCTGGTCCAGGGACTGCGGGCGCGGCTGACCGCCCAGGCCGCTGCGGACCCCGGGACCGCTCGGGCCGCGAACGAGGTGCTCGATCAGACGATCCAACACCAGCTGTTGTCCCCGCAGCGCATGCGGGTGCGCGACACGCTGGAGATGTTGGGGTGGGAGCGACCGTGAGCTACGACCAGCACAGCCCCAGCGGCAACGGACACCGGCCCGACCCGCCGGGCGACATGGAGCAGGCCGAGGCGCAGGATCCGGCCGAGGAGGCCAGCGCGGGCGCGATCGCCGCGGCCGAGCGGTTCTTCTCGGCGATCGCCACAGGCGACCACCGGGCGATGTGGGCCGAGCTCAGCGATGACGCGCGCAACTACGTCATCAACCTCGCCCTGGAGCGGGGCATGGACTTCGACTTCGCCAGTCGCCTCCGCGAAGGGACCGCCGGCGAGGAGGAGTTCGACGAGTACACGCGCGACCTCCTGTCCGGGCTCCGGGCCGACATCGGCGACCTTGACTTCTCGCGGCTGGCGTTCGAGGCCACCGCCGAACCCCATGCCCCGGACCAGGTCCGCGTGACCTACCTCGTGCAGATGAGCGAGGCGATCGGCGACCTGCAGTCGGCCATCCCCGCTGGCTCGCTGCTCATGTCCTACGACGGCGTCCAGTGGAAGGTGGAGCGGCTGGTGCCCAAGCCGGGGTGAGCCGGTGACGGTCCAGGACCCGCTGAGCGCCGACCGGCTTGCCGCCGCGCTCGGCGAGAACCCCACCTTCGGCACCCCGCACCAGGTCTATCCGGTGGCCGTCTCGGTGGACTCCGTCGCGCTGGGCTGGCTCCGCAAAGAAGGCGCCCCCGAAGGGGCGGTCGTCGCAGCCGAGTCCGAACTGTCCGCGCGCGGGCGACGACGCGTCACGTGGGTTTCGGTGGCCGGCGGGTCGCTCGCCTTCTCGGTGCTGCTGCGCCCCCAGCTCCCGGTGGAAGGCGAGGGCTTGCTGTGGCTGCTGGCGTCGCTGGCCGCCGCTGAGGGGATCGGGGCGGCCAGCGGCGTGGATGTGCGCCTCAAGTGGCCCAACGATCTGCTCGCCTCCGGGCGGCGCCTCGGGCTGGTGGACGTCTCGGCCCAGCTGGGCCCGGGCCAGGTCGAGACCGCGGTGCTCACCGTGCGCCTCAACGCGACGCTCACCGCCGACGAGGTGCCCACGGGCTTGCGCGACGAGGCCACGAGCCTGACCGTCGAAGGCGGCGACGCCCCGCGGGAGGCCGTGCTCGCCCGCATCGTCGAGCACCTCGAGGCCCGCTACAGCGGCGGCGTCCCCGAGCTGCTCGACGCCTATCGGGAGCGGTGTGTGACCCTCGGCCAGCGCATCCGTGCCGAGATGGACCCGACCGGGGTGGTCGCGGGCGTGGCCACCGACATCGACAGCGGCGGCCGGCTGGTTGTGGACGACGACTACGACGCCGCACTCCCGGCCGACGTGCTCACGCGTCTCGTCCAGGAGTGAGTCGCACCGGCGCGCACCCTCGTACCCACACCGGACCGAAGGTGGGATACGGTAGCGATGGCGGGATGCACGGGCGTCGAGCGAGAGGGCAGGGCCCGACCATGGGAGGCAGACGGAGCGGGTGGCTCGTGGTGGCCGGCGCGGCTGCGGCCGTCCTCGCCGCGGCCGCAGCGGTCATCACCACCGCCAGCGCCCACCAGGACCACACCACGTCGGTCGCCGCCGGGGACACCGTTGACATCGCCATCGAGATGAGCCGGCTGGCCCACCCGGACCAGACGGTGGGGAATCTGACCGGGAGCAGCGTGCACGAGGTGCTGCTGGGACGCGCCGATCTCTTCAGCGACACCCTGTCGGCCGGCTCGGCCACGGGCCGGCCGGTTCTGCTCACCCCGGGCGACCACCTCGACGAGCGCACCGCCGCCGAGCTGGATCGGCTCGACCCCGACCGCGTCACGCTGGCCGGCGGCGAGCAGGCGCTGTCACCGCACGTGGAAGCCGAGGTCGCCGACCGAGGCTTCGACGTGAGGCGGCTGGCAGGCGCCACGCGGGTGGAGACCGCGCTGGCGATCGCCCGGCACCACCATCCCGAGGTGGAGGACACGCCGGTGGTCGTCGCGCGGGCGACCGGCGACGGCACGCGCGCCTTCGCCGACACCCTTGGTGGCTCGGCGCTCGCCCACACGCTGGAGGCCCCCGTGGTGCTCACCCCCACCGAGCGGCTCCACCCCGGGGTCGCCGACTACCTGCGGGACGCCGGCGCCCAACGGGTGGTGCTCGCCGGCGGCACGGCGGCGATCTCGACCGACGTCGCCGAGCAGATCCAGTCCCTGGGCATCGCGGTTCGCCGCGCCGGCGGCGCCAGCCGGGCGAGCACGGCGGTGAGCCAGAACGCGGTGCGTGGCTTCGATCGGGCTGGCGCCGCCGAGTCGGTGCTGCTGATCGACGGCTATTCCGACACCGCGTGGGCGTCCGGGTTCGCCGGCGGCGCCTGGGCCGCCGACACCGACACCGCAGTCGTGCTGGCCACAGCCGGGCGCTTCGGGAACATGACGTCGGCGTTTCTCGGCGGCGCCGCAGCCACCGACCTGGTGTGCGCACCGACGCTGGCGGCTCCGGCTTGCGAAGCCGCGCAGCGGGCCATGGACCTCCCCCCGTTCGCGGAGACCGGCGGGATCACGTTGCGGCAACCGTCGACCACGGTGGAGATGATCGGCTTTCACGAGGCCAACCACGACGGCGCTCAGCAGCTCCAGCAAGCGCCCTCGGCCCCGGACGCCACGATGACGATGGACAGCCGCGACCGCGCGACGGGCTCGCAATCGTCGGCCGACATCGTGGCCCACCCCGAGCGGGCGGTGCGGGCGCCGGTCAGCGGCACGGTGAAGCGGGCGGGGACGTACCGGCTGTACTGCGACTACCGCGACGACTACGTGGTGATCGACCCGGACGCCCACCCCGGGTGGGAAGTCAAGCTGTTGCACATCGACGGGGTCCGCGTGAGCGCCGGAGACCGGGTGGAGGCCGGCACGACGGTGCTGGCTCCGCGCCCCACCCAGCTGCCCTTCGAGTCGCAGGTGGACCGGTACTCCGCCGACCGGAACTGGCCCCACGTCCACCTGGAGGTGGTGGACCCATCGATCCCGAACGAGTCGTCGGGGAGCTGCTGACCGGCGCGGCGAGAGGTCGTCAACCCACGTAAGGCCGCGTCAGCCCTCCAGATGCCGGGCGTGCTCCGGCACCGTGACGGCCGCTTTCCCCGACGGCACCTGCCGCAGGCGGAAGCCGTCCCAGTGACCGAACTCGTTGGCGGCCTCCCAGGCCATCACCCAGTACGCCGAGCCCCAACGCCCCCGGAGCTCCTCGTGCAGCGGATCGGCAAGGAACTGCTGGCACGCGGTCTCGTCACGCAACACGACCAAGAGGTAGCGCTCCCGGAGGTTGGCCAACCCGGTCACCCACCGCAGCGCCGCGTCGTAATGGCGTAAGCGCCGGCTCAACCGGCGGATGTCACGGCCCGCCACGGGCACCTGATGGAGACCGGAGAGCTGGAGGCGGGCCAGCACCGCGGCGCCGCCGGCAACGGCCTTCTGGTTGCGCCGCACCATCGGCGCCGCGTCGTAGCTGGGCGCGCCGTTGGGCCCCATGGACGCTTTGAGGCGAGGAAGGGAGTTGAGGGCAGCCTCCAGGGCTTCGTGTTGTTGGCCGGAGGACTCAGAGGCCTCCTGCGGCGGCTCCGGCTCGGGCGGGGGTGCCGCAAGACGATCGGCGCCCCACTGCCCCTGTTCGTGGGAGGTCGGGCTCCACCGCATCAGCCAGAACGAGCGCAACAACTTGCCGGTCAGCCACATGATCTCCTCATGGGCTCCCGAGCGCATGAACTCCAGCATCCGGTCGCGGGTCTCCCAGATGCTGATCGTCCACACTTCCCGGGGGCCGGCGACGATGCTCGCGAACCGCCGACAGCCGGGCGTCTGCTTGAGTTGACGCCTGATGCGCCACGACGCGATCATCATCGAGGGGAAGAACCGCACTCCCTTGAGGCGGGAGCGGGTGGTGACGGCGAAGGCTGGCGGCCCCATTCCACACTCCCGAGCCGGTTCCGGAGGTCCCTGCAGCGCAGTTACTCAGGCTAGCGCATTTACTAGTACGCTGAGATCACGTATCCTGCACTAGCCCTCGTGGTCAGGGTATGCATATAGCTGTAATGACCATGTACTGGCTTCGCCCTCGATCCGAGGGCAGGCCGCCAGCATGAGAACGATACCGGGAGGTCACGGGCAGCGTGGTGCTCATCGAGAAGCGGGCTCTCATGGGTGCATCTACGGGTGCATCGGCTCTCCTCGCCGTTGGCGGGGGCGGTCGTCGCTCGGTGTTCGTAACGGCCTCCCATCCGGATTGCCAGGATCTCGAAACCGGGATCCTGGGCTGACCGGCCCTCGACACCAAGGCAGGTGGTAGCCGAATGCGTGCACACCGAGAAGGGGACGACGCCGGCATTGGCGGCGTCACCGCGGTGCTCGTCTTGGGCGTGGTGCTGGTGGCGGTGGTGGTGTCGGCATCCCTGTTGTGGATGACGATGTCAACCGCCAACAGCATTAGCGACAAGGCCGAGAGCATCCAAGAGTCAGGTCAAGGCATCAACACCGCAACCGATTCCGTGGTCCAGCTGACCCGTACCAACGAGACCGCGGAGTCGATCCTGTCCACCGCCCAGCCGCTGGAAGGCCAGCTGTCGGAGGTGGTCGACCTCGCCAACCAGATCGCGGGGCTGGCGAACTCGATCGACGGCACCGCCGGCGAGATCGGGTCGACAGCGAACTCGATCGACAACACGGCGGCCACGATCAACTCCACCGCGGCGGGAATCAACAACGAAGCGGCCGGGATCCTCGACGTGGCCGGACTCATCAACGAGGATGTTGTCAACATCAACACCCAACTCGACGAGACGCTGGCGCTGGCCCGTGACATCGACAGCGACACCAGCACGATCCTGACCACAGCCCAGTCGATCCATCGCAATGCCGCCTGCATCGATTCGCAGGTTGGCGGCAGCAGCGGTGGCGACGGTCACTGCTAGGGAGGTCATCACTCATGGGACAGACCATGCTCGACCGCGATTACGCGGAGACTGGCCGGCTGGACGCGCCGGGTCAGGCCGGCACCAGCGCCGGCGCCTCCTCCCCGGCAGCGACCGGCTGGATGTGGACCTGGGTGATCATCGGCATCCTTGTGGTGCTGGTGGTCATCGCTTTCCTGTTGGGCATCGTGTCGGCGTTGACGTCGATCGATGAGGCGCTGGCCGAGGCCGATGCGGCCGTGGGCAGCATCCAAGGCGACGTCGAAGGCCAACCGGATCCTCAGGCCTTGGAAGAGGCCGGCATCGAGCCGATCGAGAATCCCCAGCCGTTGCCGCAAAACATCGAGAACATCAACGCCAACCTGACCGCGATCGACGGCGAGCTGGCCGCCGTTCCCGGTCAGGCCGATGACATCATCGCGGCGTTGTCGGAGATCCAGGGGACGCTGTCCAACGTCGACGGCTCGCTGGCTGGCACGTCCAGCACCTTGCAGGGCACCGACTCGTCGTTGGTCGACACCTCCGGGATGTTGCAAGACACCGAGGGCATCGCCAACTCGATCCGGGTGAGCCTCGAGGACTCCCAGTCCAACGCCGACAACCTGGGCACGGTCGACATTTGGCAACGCGTGGACGTGGCCAACGACGTGCTCGCCAGCGCCAAGAGCGACACCGGCAACATCATCGTCGAGCTCCAAGAGACCGACGATCATCTGCAGAGCATCTGCAACCGCCTCTTGGGCCCCTGCTAGGAGGTGACGGTCCATGCCCGATAATGAGCAAGGCATCGCCGGCACCGTCCTGGTCATCGTGATCGCCTGGGCTCTGGCGGCGGTGTTGATGCTGACCGTCACGCTGGTGGCCGCCCAGAACATCAGCGACACGGTCGGCCAGCTGCCCGACCCCGAGGAAGGCAGCGTGTTGAACGAGGTGGTCGACATCGACGGCAACCTCGGTCCGGTGGCCCTGGCCACCGAGATCGAGCGGACCTCGGCTGACATCCTCACCGCGGCCGAGCCGTTGGAAGGCCAGCTCGATCAGGTGCTGGATGCCACCGACCAGATCGATGCCTCTGCGCGGTCGATCCTGTCCACGGCCGGCGAGATCGACTCGACGGTCAACTCGATCGATGCCAGCGCCAGCGACATCAACAGCTCCGTCGCCAGCATCCGAGACCGGCTCGCCTCGGTTGACGGGACCGTGGACTCGATCCATGACGGCGTGGTCGGCATCAACAACCGCGCCGACAGCGTGATCTCGCTCGCACGGTCCATCCAGAGCGACACCAGCGCGATCCTGTTCGAGGTGAGAGAGCGGGAGGAGGGCGACGCCGGCATCCGCGGCCACGCCCACTCCATCGATTGCCGCCTGGCCGGCGACGCGTGCGAACGCGGCGTCAGCGGCGGCCAACTGCCCGATCTGCCCGGCCTGGACGCCCTCAACGGTCTCCTCCCGTAGGTGGCCACCAGTAGGTGGGCACGAGGACCGGTTGTGGTGGGTCGTCTGATCGCCGGCCCACCACAACCTCGCCCGGCTGGGGCAACGCCATCACCCGGGTCCGCACCGATCAGCCTTTGGTGACCACCAGCGGCCGCAGCCGTGCCACCCGGGTCGACAGCCCCGCGCGCTCACACACCTCGACCACGTCGTCGGCCGACTTGTAGGCGCCCGGCGCTTCTTCAGCAACCCCTTTTGCCGAGGTCGCCCGCAGGCGGATGCCGGCGTCGGCCAGCTGCTCCCCCAGCGTCGCGCCGTCCCAGGCTTTGCGGGCTTTGGCTCGGCTGCGTGCCCGCCCCGCCCCGTGGCAGGTGGAGGTGAACGCTTCGCCACCCCGTCCGGCCAGCAGCCACGAGCTGGTTCCCATCGAGCCCGGCACCGGGGTGGGCTGGCCGACCTCGCGGTAGGCGTCGGGAAGGTCGGCATGGCCTGCGGGCAGCGCCCGGGTGGCGCCCTTGCGGTGCACACACAGGCGGCGGGCACTCGACGATCCCGGCGCTGCGTCGTCGACGTCGTGGTCCTCGAGCTTGGCGAGGTTGTGGGACACGTCGTAGACGGTGGCCACTCCGGCGACGCCGAGCGCCTGCGCGAAGGCCTCGCGCACCGCCTCGCCGAGCACCTGCCGGTTCGCGCGCCCGTAGTTGGCCGCGCCAGCCATCGCACCGAGGTAGGCGTGTCCCGCCCGCGACTCGACCGGGGCGCAGGCAAGCTGGCGATCGGGCACGGAGATGCCGGCGGCGTCCATGGCGTGCTCGATCGACCGGACATGGTCGGTGCACACCTGGTGGCCCAAGCCTCGCGACCCGGTGTGGATCATCGTGACCAGCTGACCGAGGTGCAGGCCGAACGCGGCCGCCACGGCGTCGTCGACGACCTCCTCGACCGCCTGCACCTCGACGAAGTGGTTGCCCCCGCCGAGGCTGCCCAGCTGGGCGCCTCCACGCTGGCGCGCGGTGGCGCTGATCTGGTCGGGCTCGACGCCGGGCAGCCGTCCGTGATCTTCGGTGACGGCCAGGTCGGCCTCGCGGCCCCAGCCGCACGCCACGGCGTGAGCCGCCCCGTCGACGAGCACCGCGTCGAGGTCACCGGCGTCGAGCGCCCAGCGCCCGCCCGGCCCGGTGCCGCGCGGCACGGCGCGGGCGAGGGCGTCGGCGAGGCGGTCGAGGCCGGCGTCGTCGAGCTCGTCAACCGACAGCGGCGCAGCGAGCACGCGGATGCCACACGAGATGTCGAACCCCACCCCGCCCGGCGACACGATCCCGCCGGCGTCGACATCGGTCGCGGCCACCCCGCCGATCGGGAACCCGTAGCCCCGGTGGAGATCGGGCATGGCGAACGAAGCGCGCACGATGCCCGGTAGGGCGGCCACGTTGGCGATCTGCTCAACGGTGCCGCCGTCGTCGTCGGGCAACAGCCCTTCGTCGGCGAACACGACGCCGGGCACTCGCATGGCTTCGGCACGCTCGATCTCCCACCGGACCTCCCCGGTTCGGGTCAGCGTCACGGCAGGCATCTTCGGCAACGGCTCGGCCCTCCTCGCGCGGGCGGGCGGCGGTCTCGGTCTCGGCGGTCGCGGTGGCCGCACCGCCTGGCGCCGAGCCCGGCCTGGTGTGGTATCGATACCCACGATGACCGGTCCTCAGCCCAGGGTGCGCGTCGCCGAGCACAACGGCGATGCGACCATCGACGTCACAGGCGCGGACGAGGCGGCGTGTCTGCGCGGCGCGGTGCAGGGCCTGGCCGCGCTGGCCGGCGCGGCGGCGGCCTCGCCCTCCAACGGCCGCGACCAGCGCACGGTGGCCGTGGACGCCGGCGAACCCGTCGAACGGTTGGTGGCCCTGCTCAACGAGCTGATCGTGATCGTCGACGTGGAGGGCCTTGTGGCCGTGGACGCGGATAACGTGGCGGTGGGCGACAGCCGCGTCGCGGTGGTGGTGCGGCTGGCGCCGCTCGACCCGGCTGCGGTGGCCGCGCCGCCGAAGGCAGCCACGTGGCACGGAGCGCGGAGCCAACCTGGCGGTGGCAGGTGGCACGCGCGGGTGGTCGTCGACCGCTGACAGCGGTGACGGGGTCTTGACCGCGGCGAGCGGGTGCAATCGCGACCATATTTGGTCGGATATGCACCCGGTCGATTGCGCGGCGGCCGACTGGGTGCGATCACGACCACATTCGGTCGAGTATGCACCCAGTACGGGTCACGCGGGCCAGGTCACCGTGCGGCGTGCTCGCCGACGCGGTCGCGCAAGGCCGCGATCTGCGCCCGCACCCGCTCTGGAGCGGGCCCCAGGCTTGTGTCCCGCCGTTCAATCGCCTGGGTGGGGTCGAGCAAGGCCGTGACCTCCTCCGCGTCGAGGTGACCGAGCCGCTCGGCCACCTCGTCCGGCCCGGCGTCGTCCAGCGTGCGCCCCTCCCGCTCGAAGCCGGCGACGAGCTCGCCGACCTGCTCGTGGGCGGCGCGGAACGGCCACCCGGCCCGCACCAGCGCCTCGGCGAGGTCGGTGGCCAGCGCCGCGCCGCCGCCGGCCGCCTGGGCCAGGCGCTCGCGGTCGAACACCAGCGAGCGCACCGCACCCGACATCGCCGGCAACACCACGTCGAGGGTGTCGACGGCGTCGAACACCGGCTCCTTGTCCTCCTGCAGGTCGCGGTTGTAGGTCAGCGGCAGGCCCTTGAGCGTGGTCAGCAGCGACACGAGGTCGCCGATGACCCTGCCGGTCTTGCCGCGGGCGATCTCGGCGACGTCGGGGTTGCGCTTCTGGGGCATGATCGAGCTGCCGGTGGAGAAGGCGTCGCCCACCTGGGCCCACGAGAACTCCGTCGAGGCCCACAGGACGATCTCTTCGGCCAACCGGGACAGGTGCATCGCCACCGTCGCGCAGGCCGCCAGCAGCTCGACGGCGAAGTCGCGGTCGGACACGGCGTCCATGGCGTTGGCCGCCACCCCCTCGTAGCCCAGCGCGTCGGCGTAGCGGGCGGGGTCCAACCCGAGGGTGGAACCGCTCAGCGCTCCCGCCCCCAGCGGCGAGGCGGCCAGCATGCGCCGGCGAGCGTCGACGAGCCGCTCGGCGTCGCGATCCACGCCCCAGGCATGGGCCAGCAGGTGCTGGGCGAGGGTGGTCGGCTGGGCCCGCTGCAAGTGGGTGTAGCCCGGGCAGATCGTGTCCACGTGGGACTCGGCCTGCTCAATCAGCGCATCCTGCACCACCCGGATCCGGGCGATCATCCGGCTGGCGGCCTCAGCGCACCAGGCGCGCAGGTCGTTGGCGATCTGGTCGTTGCGGCTCCGGCCGGCCCGCAGCCGCCCGCCCACGTCGCCGCGCAGCTCGATCAGGCGGCGCTCGACCGCGCCGTGCAGGTCCTCGTCGGACTCGCGCCAGGGGAACCGCTCTTCGGCGAACTCGGCCGCGATCGCCTCCAGCCCGGTCACGATCGCGTCGTGGTCGGCCTGCTCGAGCACGCCCACGCGGTGCAGCTCGTCGGCATGGGCGCGGCTGCCGGCCAGGTCCTCGGCCCACAGCCGCCGGTCGAACTCCACCGATCGGCCCAGCCGCCATGCCGCCGCGTCCGGGCCCTCGTCGAAACGGCCTCCCCACAGTCGCCCGTCGCCCACGGTCACGCCTGGCCGCCGGAACCCGGCCCTGATCCCGGCGCCGAACCGGCCCCCGGCTCCGACCCCGGCCCGGGCCGCGAGCCGGGGCCCTGTCGCTGCGCCCACACCTTGGTCGGCAGGCCCCACAGCTGCACGAAGCCCTCCGCCTTGGTGTGGTCGAAGGCGTCGCCCTCGTCGTAGGTGGCCAGGTCGGGCACGTACAGCCCGCGGTCGCTGCGCCGGCCGACGACGCTGGCCTGGCCCTTGTGCAGCTTGACCCGCACCTCGCCGTGCACGTAGCGCTGGCTGTCGGCGACGAACGCATCGAAGGCGCTCTTCAGCGGGGCGAACCACAGGCCGTTGTAGACCAGCTGGGCGTAGCGCCCCTCCAGCGAGCGCTTCTCCTCGGCCAGCTCCTGCTCGAGGCACAGGTCCTCGAGATCGCGGTGGGCGGTCAGGATCGTCAGCGCCCCCGGGCACTCGTAGATCTCCCGGCTCTTGATGCCCACCAGGCGGTCCTCGATCATGTCGATGCGCCCCACGCCGTGCCGGCCGGCCCGCCGGTCCACTTCGGCGATGAGATCCACCAGCGGCAGCTCCTTGCCGTCCAGCGTCACCGGCTGGCCGTCGACGAAGCCCAGGGTCAGCTCCTCGGGCTCGTCGGGGGCGTGAGCGACGTCGACCGACCGCTCGTACACGTCGGAGGGCGGCTCCACCCACGGGTCCTCCAGGACGCCGCATTCGGCGGCGCGCCCCCACAGGTTCTCGTCGATCGAGTAGGGCGAGGCCTTGGTGATCGGGATCGGGATGTCGCGGGCGGCCGCCCACTCCATCGCCGCCTCCCGCGACAGCCCCCACTCGCGGATCGGGGCCTCCACGGTCAGCTCGGGGGCGATCGTCATCGCGGTGACCTCGAAGCGCACCTGGTCGTTGCCCTTGCCGGTGCAGCCGTGGGCGATCGCGTCGGCGCCGTGCTCGCGGGCGGTGCGCACCAGATGGCGGGTGATCAGCGGCCGGCTCAGGGCGCTGACCAGCGGATACTTGCCCATGTACAGGGAGTTCGCGCCGATCGAGGGCGCCACGAAGTCGTCAGCGAACTCGGCTTTGGCATCCACCACGACCGCGTCGACCGCGCCGCAGTCCAGCGCCCGCTGCCGCACGCGCTCCAGCTCGGTTTGCGATCCGGTCCGCCCCGACTGGCCGACGTCGACGGCGCACGCGATCGTCTCATACCCCTTGTGCTCGGCGAGCCAGCGAATCGCCACGGAGGTGTCGAGCCCGCCCGAGTAGGCGAGCACCAGGCGCTTGGCTGCGGCCATGGCTAGCGTCCTTCCTTGATCGCGGTCAAGCGGTCGGCGACCTCGCGGCCGCTGGTGGTCTCGGCGGCCACGACCAGCACGGTGTCGTCGCCTTGCACGGTGGCCACCACCCCGTCGAGCTGGGCGGCGTCGATCGCGCTGGCCACGGTGCCCGCGGCGCCCGGAGGGGTGCGGACCACCGCGAGGTTGCCAGAGGCCTCGAGGGAGGTGACGAACTGGCGCAGCAGCTGGGCCAGCCCGCCGGGCTCGGGCAGCGTGTAGCTCACCGCGCCATCAGCCCCGCGCGTCTTGGCGATCCCGAGCTCGTCGAGGTCGCGGCTGACGGTGGCCTGCGTGGCCGTGACCCCGCGGTGGGCGAGCGCCGCCACGATGTCATCCTGGCTGGTCAGGCGCTGGGTGGCGACCACCTCCCGCAGCAGCGCCCGCCGCCGATCCCGGTCGACGGTGGAGGTCGTCACCCCACCGCTCCTGTCAGATGGGCGAGGGCCGCGGCGGCGGTGTGCCACCGGTTGGCGGCCTGGTCCCACACCGCGCTGCGCGGGCCGTCGAGCACCGCACCGGTGATCTCCTCCCCGCGATGGGCGGGAAGGCAGTGCAGCACGAACGCCTCCGGCTTGGCCTGCTGCAGCAGCACCTCGTCGACGGTGTAGCCGGCGAACGCCGCGCGCCGGGCCCGCTCCTCGCTCTC
>CAYQMQ010000024.1:0-16093 GCA_964418395.1 uncultured Actinomycetota bacterium | reverse complement strand
ATGGGCGAGATCGACACCGACTGGCCCGACGAGACCAGCTGAGCCGGCGGGTGCGGGATGGCGCTCGTCTGCGGGATGGCGCTCATCCCTCGGGAGCGACGACCTTGCGCACGTCGTCGCGCAGCTGGGCGTAGACGTCGGTGAGCGCCCCGGCGGTGATCTGACGCTGCAGCAACGCGGTGACGGCGCTGGCGGCCGCGTCAGGGTTCGGGTCCTGCTCGCGGAGGCCCGCGCGTTCCCGCATCGCCTCGAGGAACCCGTCACGGTCCAGCGACAGGGGGGCGTCGCTGGGATCCCAGCCGGTGTAGTAGACCCCGCGCAGCACCACGGGGAGTTGCGCGGCCAGATCGCTGGCTTCGCCCACGTCGAGACAGTCGCGCACGGTCTGGAGATAGCCGCGCAGCATCTTGTAGGCGGTGTCACGGTCCACACCGAGCTCGTCGGTGAGCTCCTTGAGCCACTCGTTGGTCTTTTGCACGCTCGCATCGAGCGCGGCCACATGGGTGGTCTGCGTCATCGGTCTCCCTCCTGCATCGACGTGCGGTGCCTCGGGCACATCTGCCCACCAGTTCGTTCGACATGCGCCGCCACCGATTTCTTCCGACACCGGCTCCAGACGGGGCGGGATCAGTGTCGGACGAACTGAAGGGCCGGCCAACCAGGGCCCACCAGGGACCGGTGGGTTCAGCAGGAGCCGCTCCCGCGCCCGAGAGCGTCAGTACCCCGAGAGGATCAGTACCCCAGGTCGGGGTCGACCACCCCCAGCAACGGCTCACCGGCGGCGAACCGTCGGACGTTTTCGGTCACGCGCCGCGACAGCAGCGGGATCGCCATGTCCTCGGTGTTGCCCACGTGCGGCGTGATCAGGCAGTTCGGCAGCGCCCACAGCGGGCTGTCGGGCGGCAGGGGCTCGGGGTCGGTGACGTCCAGGGCGGCCCCGCCGATGACGTCCTCCCGCAGCGCGGTGACGAGCTCGCCGGTGACCACGTGCTGCCCGCGCGCGACGTTGACCAGCCAGGCGTGGGGCTCCATCAGCTCCAGCTCGATCTCGCCGATCAGCGCTTCGGTCTCCGGGGTGAGCGCCAACGCGAGGATGACCGCGTCGACGCCGCGCAGCGCCTCGTAGCGCTGCGCGAACGGCAGCGTCCGGTCGGCGCCCTCGAGGGGCTCGTCGTGGCGGCGCACCACCTGGACGCGGCATCCGAACGGCTGCAGCAGCGACACCAGCCACCGCGCGATGCCTCCGCCGCCGAAGATCGTCACCGCCCCGCCGACCAAGCTGACCCCCGCGTCGGGGCCCCAGCTGTGGGCGTTGGCGAAGCGCTTCAGGTTCCGCAGGCCCGCCAACGTCAGGGTGAGCGCGTGTTCGGCGACCGGTGGCGCGTACACGCCCTTGCCCGAGGTCCACGCCCGTTGGTCGTCGATGACGCCGGCGGCGCGGTACCGCTCCACGCCCGCCCACGGCAGCTGGACCCACCGCACCGCCGGGCATCCGGCCAGCAGGTCCGCGAGCTCCTCGGGCTCGCCCGACCCGCCCTTCTCGAGCTCGGGAGCGGTCCACACCAGCGCCTCGGCCTGGTCGGGGCCGGTGATAACGGCCCCGGCCGCCTCCACGGCGTCGCGAAGCCACTCCCGCGTGCCCTTCGGTTCCACCGCGACTCGCGGGGCGTCGGTGGCATCAGCCATAGGGCCTCCGCGTGATCGAGAGCGCGTCAGTCGCCGAAGAGGTGACCGGGGAAGTTGACCGCCTGAGCCTCGCTGGCGCCGATGTCCTGCGCGATCGAGCTCACCAGCCCGTCATCGACCGGCGAGTCGACGGTCATCGCGATGAGAGCGTCCTTGCCCTCTTTGTCCGGGCCCAGCTGCATGGAGGCGATGTTGATGTTGGCGTCGCCCATCCACTTGCCGATCCGCGCGACGATGCCGGGGCGATCCTCGTAGCGGAAGAACACCATGTGCTGGCTGAGCTCCATGTCGATGCCGAAGCCCCACACCGACACCAGCCGCGGGCGGTTGGTGGTGCCGACCACGGTGCCGGCCACCTGGGCCTCACCGGCCGACAGACGCACCAGCGACAGGTAGTCCTCAGCGGAGGCCGAGGTGCGCGTGGACACCTTCAGACCGCGTTCCTCGGCCAGCAGCGGGGCGTTGACGTAGGTCACCGGCTCGCTGACCACCCCACCGAGCAGCCCCTTCAACGCCGACAGCGTCAGCCCCTGCGTGTCGTGCTCGGCCACGCGGCCGAGGTACTCAGCGGACAGCTCGCCGGCTTGCCCGGCGTGCAGGGCCGCCAGCAGCCAGCCCAGCGCCTCGGACAGCGGCAGGAACGGCTTGATGGCCTCGGGCACCGCCGCGCCCATCTGCAGGTTGACCGCGCTCGGCACGACCTCGCCGGCCAGGGCCAGGCGCACCGCGTCGGCGACCATGGTGCCCGCCTTGTCCTGCGCCTCGGCTGTCGACGCCCCCAGGTGAGGGGTGACCACGGTGTTGTCCAGCGTGAACAGCGGCGAGTCCGTGGTCGGCTCCTCCTCGTAGACATCCAGGGCCGCGCCGGCGATCCACCCCTCGGTCAACGCCCGGTACAGGGCGTCCTCGTCGATGATGCCGCCGCGGGCGGTGTTGATGACCAGGCCGGTCGGCTTCATGCGCCGCAGCTCGTTTTCGCCGACCACCCCCACCGTGTCCGGGGTCTTGGGCAGGTGGACGGTGATGACGTCGGCCATCTCGCACAGCTGGCCGACGGTCGGCACGAGGTCGACACCCAGGCGGGCGGCCCGCTCGGTGGACACGAACGGGTCATAGGCCATCAGGCGCATGCCGAACGACATGAGGCGCTGGGCGACCAGCACGCCCACGCGGCCGAGGCCGACCACGCCGAGGACCTTGTCGTGCAGCTCGGTGCCCTGGAACTCGCTGCGGCGCCACTCGCCCGCGCGCAGGCTCTGGTCGGCGCCGGGGATCCGGCGCGCCAGCGCCAACAGCAACGCCACGGTGTGCTCGGCCGCGCTGATCACGTTCGACTGGGGGGCGTTGCAGACCAGCACGCCGCGGGCGGTGGCCGCCTCGACGTCGACGTTGTCGAGCCCGATGCCCGCCCGGGCGATCACCTGCAGGTTGTCGGCCGCTGCGATGACATCGGCGTCGATCGTGGTCTGCGAGCGCACCACGACCGCGTGGTACTGCGACACCGTCTCGATCAGCTCGCTCTTGTCGAGCCCGGTGCGGACGTCCACGTCGAAGTCCGTCGCCAGCGCCTCGACGCCGGCATCGGAGAGCGGATCAGCAACCAGAACCTTCACGACGTGCCCTTCACGATAGGGAGTAGGGAGGTCAACGAAGCATCCGCCAGACTACGGCGCCGCGGTCGCCAGGAAAAATCGCCCGCCGTGCGAACCGTCCGGGGCCCCTCGGCCGCCCAGACCGGCCGAGGGAGGGCAGGCGGCGCGCTCGAGGCGCCGCTAGCCGTGCAGCCAGGCCATCTTGGCGCGAAGCTCGCGGCCGACCTCTTCGATCTGATGCTCTGCCTGGCGCCGGCGCATCGTGGAGAACGCCGGCCGGCTGGCCTGGTTCTCCAACACCCAGTCGCGGGCGAAGGTGCCGTCCTGGATCTCGTCCAGGACCTCCCGCATGCGCTGCTTGACGCCCTCGTCGACCACCCGCGGCCCGGAACGGTAATCGCCGTACTCGGCGGTGTCGGACACCGAGTAGCGCATGTACTCGAACCCGCCCTCGTACAGCAGGTCGACGATCAGCTTGAGCTCGTGCAGGCACTCGAAGAAGGCCACCTCCGGCTGGTAGCCGGCTTCCACCAGCGTCTCGAACGCCTTCTGCACCAGGTTGGACGTCCCGCCGCACAGCACCGTCTGCTCGCCGAACAGGTCGGTCTCGGTCTCCTCGAGGAACGTCGTCGCGATCGCACCCGCCCGGGTGCCGCCAAGGCCTTTCGCATAGCTCAGCGCCAGATCCTGGGCACGGCCGGTGAAGTCTTGCTCGACGGCGAACAGCACCGGCACCCCGGTGCCCTCCTCGTAGGTGCGCCGCACCAGGTGGCCCGGGCCCTTCGGGGCCACCATGCACACATCCACGGTGGACGGCGGGCGGATCTGGCCGTAGTGGATGTTGAACCCGTGAGCGAAGAACAGCGCGTCGCCGTCGGACAGCCCCGGCGCGATCTCCTCGGTGTACACCTGCGGCTGCACGGTGTCGGGCAGCAGCACCATGATCACGTCCGCCTCGCGGGCGACCTCGGCGGTCGGGCGCACCCGCAGACCGGCCTCCTCGGCGACGGTGGCGCTGCGCGAGCCGGGATACAACCCCACCCTCACGTCGACACCGCTCTCGGCGAGGTTGCGGCTGTGGGCGTGCCCCTGGGACCCGAACCCCAGGACCCCCACGGTGCGGTCTTTGAGCAGGCCCAGATCCGCGTCGTCGTCGTAGTACATGGTGGCCATAAACGCGCTCCTGTCAGGCGGCCTTGCCGCGGCGTCGGAACAAGGGCTACGCGGAGCGCTCGAGTCGCAGCGCGCGGCCCTCGGTGATGCTGCGCGATCCGCGTCCCACCGCGATGGCTCCCGAACGGACCAGCTCGCGGATCCCGTAGGGGGTGACCATGCGGATCATCGCCTCGATCTTCTCACCCGAGCCGGTCACCTCCAAAGTGATCGAGTCGGCGTCGACGTCGACGACCCCGGCCCGGAACACCTCGGCGATCTCCTTGACCTGCCCGCGCGTGGAGCCGTCGGCCGACACCTTCACCAGCGCCAGCTCCCGCTCGACGGCAGCGGTTTCGTCCAGCTCGACGATCTTGAGCACGTGGACCAGCTTGTTGAGCTGCTTGGTGACCTGTTCGAGGGGCTGGGTCGCCGCGTCGACGGCGATGGTCATGCGGGAGACGCCGGGCACCTCGGTGGTGCCCACCGCCAGCGAGTCGATGTTGAAGCCGCGCCGGGCGAACAGCCCGGCCACGCGGGTCAGCACACCGGGTTTGTCTTCCACCAGGACGCTCAGGGTGGCCATGTCAGACCACGTCTCCCTCGCGCATGGACTCCGGCAGGCCCTCGCTCTCCCCGCCGGGCTCGCCGCCACCGCCGGCGTTGCCCTCGTCGGCGCGCTCCAGCCACTCCCGGCTGGACTCGATGATCGAGTTGTTGCTGGCTCCGGCCGGCACCATCGGGAACACCTTCTCGGTCACGTCCACGCGGAAGTCGACCAGCACCGGCACGTCACCCACCGCCAGCGCCTTGTCGAGGGTGGACTCCACGTCCTCGGGGCGCTCGCAGCGCAGGCCGACACAGCCGTACGCCTCGGCCAGCTTGACCAGATCGGGGCAGTCCGCCGGCAGGTCGATCTGGGAGAAGCGGGAGTCGTAGAACAGCTCCTGCCACTGCCGCACCATGCCGAGCGAGCCGTTGTTGATGACGCAGAACACCACCGGCAGGTTCTCGGTCTTGGCGGTCGCGAGCTCCTGCAGGGTCATCTGGAAGCTGCCGTCGCCGTCCACGGCGATCACCGTGGCATCCGGCCGGCCGGCCTTCGCGCCGATGGCGGCGGGCACGCAGAAGCCCATGGTCCCGAGCCCACCGGAGTTGATCCAGCTGCGGGGCCGGTGGAAGCGCACGTACTGGCTGGCCCACATCTGGTGCTGGCCCACCCCGGTGACCACGATCGAGTCCGCGTCGACGCGCTCGCCGATCGCGGCGATCGCCGTCTGCGGCTTGAGAGGGCCGTCGGGCTCCTGCTCGCACTGCAGCGGGTGGTCGCCCTGCCACTGGCGCAGCTGCCGCCACCACGGCGACAGGTCGGGTGGGTGGACGTCGTCGCGGGCCAGCGCCTCGTCCAAGACCTCCAGGATCTGGCGTCCCACGACCTCGCAGTCGCCGACGATCGGCACGTCGGCCGCCCGGTTCTTGCCGATCTCGGCCGGGTCGACGTCGACGTGGATGACCTCAGCCTCGGGCGCGAAGTCCGACAAAGCCCCGGTCACCCGGTCGTCGAAGCGCGCGCCGAGGGTGATGAGCAGGTCGGACCGCTGCATGGCGGTCACGGCCGTCCAGTGACCGTGCATCCCCGGCATGCCCAGGCACAGGGGGTGGGCGTCCGGCAGGGCGCCACGGGCCATGAGGGTGGTGACCACCGGCAGATCGAGCCGTTCGGCCATCTCCCGCAGCACGTCGTGGGCCCCCGCGGCGATCACGCCGCCGCCGGCGTAGATCACCGGCCGGCGCGCGCGCAGGATCGCCGAGGCCGCCTCGCGCACCATCCGGCCGTGGCCGCGCACGGTGGGCTTGTAGCCGGGCAGCCGCAGGCGCTCGGGCCACTCGAACTCGCAGGTGGCACCCAGAACGTCCTTGGGCAGGTCCAGCAGCACCGGCCCCTTTCGACCCGTCCCCGCGATGTGGAAGGCCTCGGCGATGGCGCTGGGAATCCGATCAGGGTCGGTGACCATCTCGTTGTGCTTGGTCACCGGCATCGTGATGCCGGTGATGTCGGCTTCCTGGAAGGCGTCGCCGCCGACCGCGGCGCGCGGGACCTGTCCGGTGATCGCCACGAGCGGCACCGAGTCCATCATCGCGTCCGCGAGGGCCGTGACGAGGTTGCAGCCGCCCGGACCCGAGGTGGCCATGGCCACACCGACCCGCCCGGTGGCGTGGGCGTAACCCTCGGCCATGTGACCGGCTCCCTGCTCGTGGCGCGCCAACACGTGCCGCACGGAGGAGTCGATGATCGGGTCGTAGGCCGGAAGGATCGCGCCGCCGGGATGGCCGAAGACCACCTCGACCCCGGCGTGCTCCAGCGACTTGATGACCGCCTGTGCGCCCGTGATCTGCATGGTGTGAAGCTCTCCGTCGGATGTGCGTCTGGCAGGTGCTGCTCCCAGTGACCCGTGGGTCGGGCTTCGCGGCCGCGGGGGCCGGCAACGAAAAAGACCTCCGGGTCAAACGCCGGAGGTTGCCGAGCCTGCCCGCTTCGGGCGTGGTCAGACCCAGCGCCGGCCGAAACGTACGAGGAGGAAGCGACGCCGGTGATGACCGGGCGTGCGGCTCATCGGCTCCTCCTCAACTCGGCACGGGCCAGACCCGGCGCGGCACAAGCCTCACCGACGGGGCGACGCCACGCCTGTGGGGGAAGTTTGCAGCCTCGGCTGGTTCCCGTCAACTCCCGGCCACGTCGGCCCGACCAGCCTCCCCCTGTCCGTGCTCGTCCATAAGGGAGAGTCGACCCGGGGCAGGGGCGGTGGGTCAACGGCATACTTTCATCCCGTACCGCGATGCACCATGCGGCGGTGGGTCTCCCGCCCCCATCCCCCGCAGACGGTGCCGGACGGGCCGGCGGTTCGAGCTCCCCCACTCGGACCGCCGCCCGTCCCTATCCGACGAGCCCACGGCGACGGGCGGGCGCCGGGTCACCGCACGAGGCCGTGGCGCATGGCGATGACGACGGCCTGCACCCGGTCGTTGGCCTTCAGCTTCGTGTAGATCCGCGACAGATGGCTCTTGACGGTCTCCTCGCCCAGCTCGAGCGCCTCGGCGATCTCCCGGGTCGACTCTCCGGCAGCCAGGTGCTCGAGCACGTCCTGCTCACGCTGTGACAGCGGCTCGAGGCCGGCGTGCTTGGCCAGCGGCCCGACACGCTCCAGGAACGGCCGGGTGACGTCCGGGTGCAGGAAGCCCTTGCCGGCGGCCACGGCCCGCACCGCCTGCACCAACTCGTCGCGGCGGACGTTCTTGGGCAGATAGCCCGACACGCCCCCGGCCACCGCGCGCGTCACCGTGTCGTGGTCGGTGTACATCGTCACGGCCATGGTCTGGGTCGGCCATTCGCGGCTGGTCACCTCCCGGATGACCGAGAGACCGTCCATGCCCACCAGGTTGATGTCGATGAGCGCCACCTCGGGGCGGTCGCGCTCGATCGCGGCCAGCGCCGCCTCACCGGAGGCGACGACCTCCAGCACCTCCATATCGGGCTCGAACGAGAGCATGGTAGCCATGCCGTCGGCGACCACCCCGTGATCCTCGGCGATGAGGATCCGGATGGTCGTGTTGGCCACCCCGGAGACGGTCCCGGACTGGTCGGCCGTGGACTTGGACGTCGTCATCGTGGAACCTCCACTGTTATCCGGGTTCCGCGCCCGGGCGTGCTGTCGACCGTGAACGAACCACGGGCCAACTCGGTGCGCTGGCGCATCAGCGCAAGCCCATGATGCCCTTCGTCCACGGCCTGCGGGTCGAACCCCTTCCCGTCATCGGAAATCGACAGGCGCACACGGGTTTCGTCGGCCGTGACGGCCACGCACGCTTCCTCGGCACCGGAGTGGTTGGCCGTGTTGACCAGACACCCCCGGGCGGTCTCCAACAGCAGAATCTCGACGGCGTAGGGCAACGGGGGTAGCTCCGGGTCCCAGTCGAGGTAGCCGTCGGCGCCGGTGTTCAACTTGAGCTCGTCGAGCGCCGCGCGCAGCCCGTCGTGCAGCCCGCCGGGCACGATGATCTGGCGCTGGATGGCGTCGAGCACCTCGCGGAGGCGGCGGATCCCGCCGTGCATCGCGTCGGCGGCGTTGGCGGCGAGGTGGTCGGCCTGCTCCAGCAAGCCGGCCTCGAGGGCGGACCGGGCGTTGTCGGCGGCCATCTGCGCCCCCGACATCTGCGGCAGCACGTCGTCGTGCAGCTCCACGGCCAGCCGGCTGCGTTCCCGCACGCCTTCCTCCAGGATCTGGGCGGCGAGCTCGGCTCGGGCGCGCTGCACCTCGGCGAGCTCCTGCTCGAGCTGCTGGCGCACCAGCGCCAAGCCCAGCATGCCGGCCACGGACTCGGCCACCGCCACGCTGCGGCCGTCGAGGTCGTCCGGCACGAACACCGCGGCCGGCTCGGCGCCGTAGATGGGGATCCGCCGCCGATCGTCGGAAGGGCTCGCTGCGAGGGCCACCTCCACCCGGGAGTGCTCCAGCGCCCGCTGCAGCGCCTTGCGACCCACCTGGGCCGCCTCCTGGGCGGTGCGGGCGGCCAGCAGGTCCCGGGCGGTGTCGTGCAGCGTCTCGAGCTCGCGCACCCGGCCGGCGAGCTCTTCGGCGCGATCCTCAGACTCGCGCGCCGAGCGCATCGCGCTCCAGCCCAACCACAACGGCAACGCCAGCAACGCGATCGCCCCGTACGACAGCGGGGCGTAGGCGACCACGACCACCAGGGCCAGCAGCGTGGTGATCGCGAAATCGACGGTGAACCGGGGGAACGGCACAGCGGCTTCGCGCAGCGCCTGGCTGGGCGTCTGGGCCCGTCGCAGCACGAACGC
Organism: uncultured Actinomycetota bacterium; assembly: GCA_964418395.1. Lineage (GTDB taxonomy): Bacteria > Actinomycetota > Nitriliruptoria > Euzebyales > Egibacteraceae > QS-5-72-10. The sequence goes on along the minus strand of CAYQMQ010000024.1, from coordinate 6,808 downwards.
CGCCGCCACCAACAGGATGTTCGCTCCCGTGTGCACCAGTGCCACGACGACCGTGGAGGCGATCGGACCCCATCCCGTCAAACCGGCCGCGAGGCTGGCGGCGCCGACCGAGACCCCGATCTGCCCGCGGTTGAACACCGACATGGTCGGGCTCGCCTCGCCTCGCAGCTCCCGCGGCGCCCAGAACGCCAAGGCATTGAGTAGCGCGGCCAGCGGCGTCGGGAACACCACAGCCGAGGCCACGCTAAGTGGCGCCGACAGGCTCACCGTCAGTCGCGACCCCAACGCGGAGAACTGGAATCCGTTCGCGACCAGCAGCGCCAGGAGCCAAACCACCGCCTCGACCGGTCGGTCGACGAGACCGCCCACGGCCGACGGCACCAGACCCACGAGAAGCGCCACGAGCCCGAGGGTGACCACCCGCATGATCCAGGTGCGAACGGACGTGACACCCTGCACGGCACCGGCGGTTGCGCCGTCCAGTTCCGCGTGCTGCCGATCGGTGGACTGCTCCGGTGGGCTCACCGTCGCCTACCCCTCGACGAGTGACCCATACACTACAGCGCCCGCAGGGGCTCCCGGCGGGCGCTGTGAAGAGAGCGGGAGGTCGGCTACCAGGCCGCCCTGTTTCCGATGGTGGTGACGAAGCCCGACCCTACGGCCAGGACCATCCATGTCATGAGCTTGGGGGAAAGCCTCTTCCACATTCTGGGACCCTTCTGTGAGAGGCGCCGCCTCAACGACACAGCCAGCGTACATAGGGACTGTACAGAAGAAACTATCGGCTCATGTAGGCCTAACTTGAGCCCGAGTCCGAAGTCAACCGATCTACCGGACGAACAGCTCGCCTTCGGCCCGCGAGGCCGCCCATCCGGTCAGCGCCATCCTTGCACATGCAGATGGATGCGGCGAGGGCGGGACTGGTCCAGCTCAATGAACATGACCCGCTGCCACCGGCCCAGGCCGAGACGACCCTCAACGATCGGCACGGATTCGGAGGCAGAGCCGATCAGCATCTGCTGGATGTGGCTGTGCCCGTTGAGCGGCTCCTCCGCCGGGTCTGTGGCCAAGGTGGACGGGTCGCGGATCTCGAAGTCGTTGTGGCGGTAGTAGGCCTCGTCGGGCACGAGCTCGTTCATGAACAGCCGCAGGTCCTCCAAAAAGCACGTCTCGCGCTCGTTGATCTTCACGGCGCACGTGGTGTGCGGGCTGTACACGGTCAACGTGCCGTGCTGGGCCTGGCTGTCGGCCAGCACGGAGTCGCAGTGGTCGGTGACGTCGACGACGTGGAAGGCTCGTTCGGTCACCAACCGCAGCTCTCGACGGGTCATGACCGGCGTCAACCCGCTGAGGTCGACGTCGACCTGGTCCACCGGCGCCGGCTGGCCGTCGTCTGGGAGCTGGACGGGCGAGAGCGGCGGATCGGTGCCCCGGAGGGGACGCGGGGAGTCACCGACGGGACGGGGGGAATCAGGAGACGGGATGGCCACGCTGTTCATCCTTCGCTCGCCGTGCGGGCACAGGGTTGCGGCGGGGCAAGAGCTTCACAGCGGCACGGGCCGCGCAGGGACTAGGGTGGCACGTTCGTCGCCGGCCGGCCATCGGTTCAGCCCCGCCTGAGCTCGCCGAGGAGGATGGCAAGCCGTCGTCGCCGCGGCACGGCCGCGCGATGCTGGAACACCTGGTAGTCGATGTCGGCGACCGCGTCGAGGATGTCGTGGTACAGGCGATGGGCGACCCGGACGCACCGCCGGGAGGCCGGCGGCAGCAGCGACCAGCCGCGCTCGGCCTGGCGATAGTAGCCCTCGGCCCGGGCGGCCTGGAACGCCAACAGGCGGCGCAGCCGCGGGCCCACGTGCCGGGTGTGCAGGTCCCACTCGCTGACCCCGAACGCGTCGAGGTCTTCCATCGGGATGTACAGCCGGCCCCGGTCCCAGTCCTCGGCGACGTCGCGCAGGAAGTTGGTGAGCTGGAAGGCCACGCCCAGGCTGCGGGCCGGCAGGCGAGCGCGCGGGTCGTCGCAGCCCAGCACGGGCAGCATCATCGAGCCGATCGCCGCCGCCGAGCCCTCGACGTACTCGCGGAGCTCGGCGAACGTCGCGTAGCGGTCGACGCTGACGTCCATGGCCATCGACCGCAGGAAGGCGCGCACGTCGTCGGGGTCGATGCCGAGAACGTCCACGGTGTGGGCGACCGCGCACAGCACGGGATCCCGCAACGAGGCGCGGTCGGCGCCCGCCAGCACGTCGAGCAGGGGTTGGCTCCACGCCTCCAGCGCCTCCCGGCGTTGCGCGTCGGGCCAGCCGAGGCCGAGGTGATCGACCAGGTCGTCGGCGTAGCGGGCGAACCCATACAGAGCGTGCACGTGGCGACGGCGGTCGCGCGGCAGCAGCCGCGTGGCGAGGTAGTAGGTACGGCCGTGCGTCGCGTGAAGGCGCCGGCACAGCTCATAGCAGGTGGCGAGGTCAATCGCGCCGTCGCGCGCGGCGACGCCCTCCGCGACGATGCGCACCGACGGTGCGGGATGGGCGTAGCCGTCGACGGTCGACCGGCTGGCCGACACCGCGGCGGCCCGTTCGGCGGCGCTCATCGCCGCGCACCTCCGACCGCGCCAGCCGCGGGCAACGCGGCGGTGACCCGTTCCGCGGCGAGCTTGCCGGACAGCAGCACCATCGGCACGCCGACGCCCGGGGTGGTGCCCGAACCGGCGAACACCACGCCGTCGACCGCCGGGGCCACGTTGCGCGGGCGGAATGGCCCCGTCTGAGCGAAGCGGTGGCTGGCGGCGAACGGCGTGCCGGCCGCCAGGCCCTGACGCGCCCAGTCGGCGGGGGTGACGGCCTCGGCCACCCGTCGGGCCTGCCGCACCGGCCCGTAGCCCGCCTGCTCGAGGCGTTGGATCGCCTGCTCGATCTCGCGGGGCGCCTGCGCATCCCAGTTCAGCTGCGCGCCGGCGGGCCCGCACAGGTTCGGGGCGGGCACGAGCACGAAGGCGACCTCGCCGCCCGGTGGGGCCATGGCCGGCTCGTAGCGGGTGGGCACCGACACCAGCCACGACGGGTCGCGCTGCAGCTTGCCGGCGAGCAGGTCGTCGAAGCCGGCCCGGTAGTCGGCGGCGAAATGGACGTTGTGGGTGGCCGTGCCGGCCAGCGGCCGGTCCAGGCCGAGATGGACCACCACGCACGACGGCGAATAGCGCAGCCGCCGCACCCGCCGCGGCGTGGCTTCGGGCGGCAGCAGGTCACGGTAGGCGATCGGCAGGTCGGGGGTCAGCACCACCGCGTCAGCGCCCAACCGCGCCTCATCGGCGGTGACCACCCCGCGGGCGCGGCCGTGGGCCACGTCGACGTGGGCGACCGGCGTGGACAGGCGCAGGTCCACCCCGCAGCGCACCGCCAGGTCCGCCAGCCCTTGGCTGATCGCGTGCATCCCGCCGGCCACGCCGTAGACGCCGCGCACGGTGTCCATGTAAGCGATGACGGCGTACAGCCCGAGGGCCTCGAACGGGCTCAGCCCCGCGTACAGCGACTGGAACGTGAACACGCGGCGCAGCCGCCAGTCGGTCAGGTGGTCGGCGACCAGCGACCACACGCGGCGGAAGCCGCCGAGGCGGATGAGCCGCGCCATCGCCGCGGGTTTGGCGAGGTCGACGGGAGAGTCGAAGTTCGCGTCGATGAAGTGGGGCAGCTCGACGTCGTACAAGGCGCGCAGGTGCTCGGTGAACCGCACGAACCGGCCCGCTTCGCGCGGGCCGATCCGCTGGGCCACCTCGTCGGCCATCGCGGCCACCGAGCCGCGCACCGCCAGCTCGCTGCCGTCGTGGAACACCGCCCGGTAGGCGGGGTCCAGCCGGGTGAGCGTGAGATGGTCGGTGAGGTCCTCGCCGGCCAGCCGGTACAGCTCGGCCACGAGCTCGGGCATCGTCAGCACCGACGGGCCCGTGTCGAAGGCGAAGCCGTCGCGCTCGAAGCGTCCCATCCGCCCGCCCGGGCGCGCGTCACGCTCGCACACGGTCACCTCGACCCCGGCGAGGGCCAGGCGGATCGCCGCGCTCAACCCCGCCAGGCCGGCCCCGACGACCACCACCCGGCGGTTGCCCGATCGTCGTGTGGCCCCGCTCACCGGTCGCGTCGGGTCGCCAGCTCGACCAGCCGCGCCAGCGCCGTCCGCGCCGGATCGGGCACCGGCGCCAGCGCCGCGTGCGCCTGGCCCACGCGGTCGTCGACCACCTCCTCGATCGCCGCGAGGGCGCCGCTGTCGACCACGACCTGGCGCACGCGCTCGAGATCGCCGGCACCCACACCGGACGCGCCGAGCGCGCGCGCGAGCACCTCCCGGCCGGCCGGTGCGGCAAGCTCGAAGGCCCGCAGCACCAGCGGGGTCCGCTTGCCCTCCCGCAGGTCGTCGACCGCGTTCTTGCCGGTCTCGACGGGGTCCCCGAACAAGCCGAGGACGTCGTCGCGCAGCTGGAAGGCGACCCCCACCGCGTCACCGTACGCGGCCAGGGCCGCCTGCAGCCCGCTGTCGGCGTCACCGACCGCCGCGCCGAGCTGCAGCGGCCGGGTGACGGTGTAGCGCCCCGATTTCAGCAGCGCCACCCGCAAGGCCTCGGCCTCGCCGGCGTCGGGCAGGCCGGCCAGGCGCAAGTCGAGATACTGCCCGGCCATCACCTCCACCCGCAGCTGGGTGAACACCCGCCGGGCTCGCTGCACCGCCGCCGGCGGCAGCGGCGCCCGGTCCATGAGGTCGTCGGCCCACACGAACACGAGGTCGCCGGCCAGCACCGCCGAGCCGATCCCGAACCACTCGGCATCGCCCCGCAGCCCGGCGCGCTGATGGTGATCGGCCATCACCCGGTGGACCGTGGGCCGCCCCCGGCGCTCACGGCTGCGGTCCATGACGTCGTCGTGGATCAGCGCGAACGCGTGCAACAGCTCCACCGCCGCCGCGGGATGGCCCAGCCCGTCGTCGTGGTCGGCGCCGGTGGCGCGATGCCCCCAGTAGACGAACCCCGGTCGCAACCGCTTGCCGCCGCTGGTCAGCAGCCCGACCAGCTCATCGGCGACCGGAGCCAAGGCCGGATCGAGCCCCGCAAGGGCGCGGCGCTGCTCTTCCAAGAAGCCGCTCAACAGCCGGTCGACCTCGCCGGCGATGCCAGCGAGCGGATCAGCGGGATCGGGCGGCGGGAAGGACGGCCCGACCGAGCCTCCGCCGGCAGCGAGACCATTGGCGGTGGGGCCGCTGATCATGGGTCAGCCCTGTTGCAGGCGGTCACGCAGCAGCTGATTGACGAGCTGCGGGTTGGCCTGCCCCCCCGTGGCCTTCATCACGCCGCCGACGAGCGCCCCGATCGGCTTCTCGTTGCCCTCGGCGACCTTCTCGGCGGCTTGGGGGTTGTCGGCGATGACCTGCTCGATGAGCTGCTCGAGCTCGCCGGTGTCGCTGATCTGCTCGAGCCCGCGGTCGGCGGCGATCTGCCGCGGGGAGCCCTCGCCGTCGAGCACGCCCTCGAGGACCTCGCGGGCGAGCTTGGTCGACAGCGTGCCCTCGTCCACCAGCGCCAACAGCTCGGCGAGGTGAGCGCCCGTCAGCGGGGTGTCAGCGACCTCGACGCCGCGCTCGCCCAGCGAGCCGGCGACTTCGTTCGTCAGCCACTTGGCGCTCTCGACGGGATCCGCGCCCGCGGCGAGTGCCCCATCGAGCACGCCGGTGGCCCCCGCCTCGACCACCAACCGCGCGCCGTCAGCCGGGACCCCGGTCTCGGCCAGTCGAGTGCGCGCCGTCGCCGGCAGCTCCGGCAGGTCGGCGGCGAGCTGGTCGATCCAGGCGCGGTCCGGCTCGATGGGCACGAGATCGGGATCGGGGAAGTAGCGATAGTCCTCGGTGGCTTCCTTGCTGCGCAGCAGCGTGGTGCGCCCCCCTGCCTCGTCCCAGTGCCGGGTCTGCTGCTCGATCCGCTCGCCCGCCTCGAGCATCTGCCCCTGGCGGTCGATCTCGTAGCGCAGCGCCCGGGTCAGGCTCCGCAAGCTGTTGAGGTTCTTGATCTCACATCGGGTGCCCGAGGGATCACCGGGCCGGTTCACGCTGATGTTGGCGTCGCAGCGCATGGAGCCCTCTTCGAGCTTGGCGTCGCTGATGCCCAGCGCCAACACGATGGCGCGCAGCTCGGCGAGGTAGGCGCGGGCCTGCTCGGGGCTGGTGAGGTCGGGCTCGGACACGATCTCGAGCAGCGGGATGCCGGCCCGGTTGTAGTCCACCAGGGACTCGTCCGACCCGTGGATGCGCCCCGTGCCGCCGACGTGCAGGCTCTTGCCGGTGTCCTCCTCCATGTGCACCCGCGTGATGCCCACCCGGCTCGGCTCGAGGCCGTCGGCGCCGGGCACCTCGAGCGCCCCGCCCGCACAGATCGGCACGTCGTACTGCGAGATCTGATAGTTCTTGGGCATGTCGGGATAGAAGTAGTTCTTGCGGTGGAACTGGCTGGACGGCGCGATGTCACAGCCCAGCGCCAACCCCAGCCGGATGGCGCTTTCCACCGCCGCCCGGTTGACCACCGGCAGCGTGCCGGGCTGGCCGAGGCACACCGGGCACACCCGGGTGTTGGGCTCGCCGCCGAAGTGGGTGGAGCAGCCGCAGAACATCTTGGTGCGCGTCGACAGCTCCACGTGGACCTCGAGGCCGATCACGACCTCATAGCCGGTGTGTGTGACGGTCGCGCTCATCTCAGGCACCTACCGCTTCGCTGCTTGAGGTGCTCATCTCAGGCACCTACCGCTTCGCTGCTTGAGGTGCTCATCTCAGGCACCTA
>CAYQMQ010000023.1:0-16127 GCA_964418395.1 uncultured Actinomycetota bacterium | reverse complement strand
TAGAACAGGTCGAGGCGCACAGCCTCGTCGAAGGGGACGTCCGCGCGTCCCGAGACCTGCCACAGGCCCGTGACCCCCGGCTTCACCCGCAAGCGCCGCTCGTGCCAGGGCTCGTACTTGACGACTTCCTCCGGTAGCGCGGGCCGCGGCCCCACGAGGGCCATGTCGCCCTTCAGCACGTTCCACAGTTGCGGGGTCTCGTCGATCGACCATCGGCGCAGATGTCGTCCCACGCGCGTCACGCGCGGGTCCTTGCGGATCTTGAAGAAATGGTGGCCGGCCTCGTTCAGCTGGGCCATCTCCCCGCGCCGCTCGTCTGCGCCGTCATGCATCGTCCGGAACTTCAGCAAGGTGAAGCGGCGGCCGTCGCGCGCCACTCGCTGTTGCTTGAACAGGGCCGGACCGCGCGAGTCCAAGCGCACCACCACGGCGGCGGCGAGCATGAGCGGCCACAGCACAGCCAGCAGCGCGACCGCCCCGACGACGTCGCACCCGCGCTTCAGCGCCGCCTTGCCCCGCTCGAGTCGGATCTGCTCCACGTGCATCAGCGGCACGTTGGCCACAGACTCGACCTCGACGCGGCGGGTGGCCACCTCGTGCAAAGAGGGAAAGACCGCGAAGTTCACAGGCGAGCCCTCGAGCCGCACGGTGATGTCGTGCAGCGTGCCGGGTTGAAGCCCGCTGGGCGAGGCCACCACCAGCCCGACGTCGTGCTCTTCGGCGACGGCGAGGACATCGCGGCTCGAACCCAGCACCTGCCCACCGTGGACGACGTCGGTTCCCACCGGCACGTTCTCGTCCGCGAATCCGACGACCTCGTAGCCACACGCCGGGCTGGTCATCAGCGCCGAGGCCAACGATCGGGCCTCGTCGTTGACGCCGACGACGAGAACCTTGCTCAGGCCGCGTCCGGCGAGCCACCGGCTGCGCAGCCACGCCCGGAGGCCGCTGCGGACAACGAGGCCGAAAACAAGGGCGTACAGCGCCAGCAGCATCACGTAACCCCGTGACAGCTGGAGGTTGAACGCAAACGAGACGAAGCCCAGCGCCAGGACGCCACCGGCCGTACCCGCCAAAAAGCGCCGAAAGCCTTCCCCCGGCGCGTTGAGGTTCGATCGTCGGTAGTTGCCCAACGCCGCGAGGACGCCGAGCCACACAGGGATCGCGGCGACGGCCACCGGCACCTCGTAGGCAAGCTCGGGCAGCGCGCCAACCGCTCCGAGGAAGTCGCGCGTCACGTACGCCAGACCGCTCGCGGCGGCGATCACCACCCCATCGGCGGCTACGAGCCCAGCGCGCCACCGGCGCCAACTGGTCTGACGCCAGCTTGTGGGCTGGTCCCCGGCCGGCTCACGTCCCGTGCCTTGCGCACGTGGCGTCGCCGGCTCAGCGACCGCCCCGTCGAGTGGTTGTCGCATCAGCCGCTCCTGCGTGCTCATACCACCGACCGATACTCGTCGACGCTGGTCGAGGCGAGCATCGCCGACAGGGTTCCGGCGCCGCGGCATGCCCGCCCCAAGCCCACCAGGCCGCGGGTCCGACCGACCAGCGGCGTCAACGCGGCAAGCGCCGCCCCGCCGAGGATCTCGGCGACTGCCCCGGCCGCGTACAGGACGTGATGGCGGGCGGGCGCTCGATCGAGCATCAGGCGCTGCGTCCGGTTCATCCCAAGGCGCAACGACCGCCGGAGCACCCAGCGCATCCGGCAACGCGCTTCGGCCACGTGCTCGCGGACCGCCGCCTCCCTGGTCCACACGATCGTTCGGCCGGCCCGCACGGCGCGACGCGTCAACTCGGTGTCGCTGCCGCCGGTGAAGCGCAGGCGCTCGTCGAACCACGGGGTGAGCTCGGCAAACACTTCCGCGCGCACCGCCAGGTTGTGGGTGAACGCTTGCGGTCTGAGCGAACCCGTGCGGTGGGCTGGCCGGTGGAACACAGGGTGGCGGCGGATCCAGGCGGGTTGTCCCGGCGGAAACGCCGACTCGACCGGGCCGGTGGCGGCGTCCGCGTGGTGGTCCTCCAGGGCGGACACCAGGCCTTCGAGCCACCGGTCGTGGGCCGGCACCTCGTCGTCGTCGACGAACACGATCACGTCGGCCCAGCCGATCGCTTCCCGCACGCCCCGGTTTCTTGCGAACGGGATGCCGGTCTCGGGCTCGTGGACGACGATGAGCCGGTCGTCGCTCGGCAACCCGAGCTCGGACGGCTCCGGGGCGTTGTCGACCACGACCAGACGCAGAGACCGGCCCGGCGCGATCTGTTGGCCGAGGATCCCGTCGACGAGGCGCCGACAGCTGTCCGGCCGCTCACGAGTCGCGACGGTGACCGCGACCCGCGTCGGCTCTTGAAGCCCGACCGACCACGACGCCACACGCTCCGGTGTGCTCATGGAGATGCCCCGTCGCCTGCTCCGGCTGGAGCCACCTGCTCGTCGACCACCCGCTGGGTGGCGGCGACCGTGAGGTCGGACGGGCTGAGATCGCCAGCCTCGCGCGACAACGCCAGCCCGCGCCGTTGCAGCTCGCCGGCGACCACCGACTGATGATCGTCGACATGCTCGTGATAGGCGGCCTGGCGCGGTACGAGGATCGGCCACTTGCCGTTCATCAGCGCCGTGAGGGCCGTGCCGATGCCGGCATGCCCGATGACGACGTCGCTGGCCGCCACCCGGCGATGGAACTCGGCCGGCGCAACGCGCGACAGCACGCGTCGGGCGTCGCCAGGAGGCGGTGTGGCCCCTGTCTGCCACACGACCTCGTCCGATGGCGCCAACACTCGCTGCACTGCGGCCACGAGCCGATCGAAGCGATACCGCGGGTGGGTGCCCAGCGTCACGAGCACCTGCCGAGGGCGATGGAGTGGCGCTGGGGCGGTGTGGGCAGTGAAGGCGTCGAAGACGCACGGCGCCGACCCCCATCCGGATCGGGTCCACGGCCACTGGGAGGCACACCGCACCCCGTCCACCCGCTCCAGGATCCGTCCGCTGAGGGAGGGGCCGTCCACGCGGGTGGCGCTTTCGACGTACTCGGCGGGAATGTTGCACCGGGCCGCCCGCAGCAGGAACGGGACGGCTATCCCGGCGCCGGTGCTGACCATGCGCTCGATGTGCGCCGGCGCGACCACGTCCTTGGCGAGCCGGTGGTTTCCGACTGCGGCCCGCACGCTCCGCGTGCTCGGGCCGTGCCCGAAGATGACCGGCTCGGTGGCGGCTAGCTCGCGGGCTTGCGGCGTGTCATAGGTGACCCACAGGCACCGGTCCGGCGACAGGCCCAGCTGCTCGCGCAGCCGCAGCAGCTGGGTGAGATGGCCGCCGGCGGAGGCGACCAGCATCTGCCAGGGCTGGCCGGTCATGTGGTGACTCCTTCGCAGCGTTCGGCGGCGTGGCGGCGCAGAAAGCGGTGGGCGGCGTCGTTTCCGGCGAGCACGGGATCGCGGCGAGCCGCCGCGAGCAGCCCGCCGATGTCGTCGCAGCCGCCGTGCTCGGCTCGCAGGTCGAGGCGCAGCTGCCAACTGTGGGCAACCGAGCGCGTCACGCCCCAGCTGGGATGGGCATGGCGCACCGCCAGCGCGTCGTCGAGCAGGTCGCCGGCTATCTCGGGGTCGCCGGCGGCGATGCGTCGCTCGGCGGCCAGCAGGCGCAGGTTCAACCGCGTGGGATGAGGCTCGAACGCACCCAGCAGCGCATCGGGGTCACGCTCGCCTTGTTCGACCTCGATGACCGCCTCCAGACCGGCCAGCTCCGACACTCCCGCGTTCCAGCGACGCGTGCGCGCCACGGCAGCGGCTGCCGCGTCGGGATGCCCGTCACGCAGCAGGTTGATGGCTGTGCGCGCGTTGCCTTGCGGATCCCATGCAGGGATGGCGTGGGCGCGTTCGGCCGGGGTGGCCGCAGAGGGCTCGGACCCGCCTTGCCGCTCGGTCCATGCCCCGGCGAGCCCGGCGGCGAACAGCGCCACGAGCGCCACAACGGCGACGCTGGCGATCCAAGGCCGAGAGCGCCCCAGTGAAGCGGCTGCCGGTGTCGATGTCGGTTCCCAGGCCGTCGTGGCGGTCACAGCCAGCAGCCCGGCGAGCACCGGATAGTGCCAATCGAAATCGACAACAGCGTGGCTGAGCAACACGACGGTGGTCGCCGCGGCGGCCACCCGTGTGGCTGCTTCCAGCTGTCCCCGCGTGTCGGGGCTGTGTGCGGGTGTCCGCACCGAGCCGGTCACCATCCGCACTGATGGCCCGACCGCCACGAGGACGCCGGCCAGCACCGCCACGCCGAACACCACTCCCCCTTCGGCGAAGGGCTCGAGCAGCTCGTTGTGCGGCGACGACGTCAAGTTGGCATCGGGGCTGGTGTGCGCCCGCGCGGAGGTGGCGTACGAGCCGGGCCCGTGGCCGGTGATCGGCCGGCTGATCAGCATCCGGCCGGCCGCGTGCATGTGGTCGAACCGCGCGAAGAGGTTGTGGGTGGCCTCTTGGTCGCTGGTGACGCGCTCGGCCTGGTCGTCCATGGCCAGCAGCCCGGCCGCGACGGCGACGGCCACGGCCATGACGGCGACGGCGACAGACGCCGTGCGGCGCCAGCCCTGCCAGCGGCCGGCGAGCCACGCGGCCGTGGCGAGCCCGAGGATCACCGCCACCACCGCGCCGCGCGAGCCCGCCAGCCAGGCACCGGCAAGCCCCATTGCCCCCAGCAGTCCCGCAGCCGCCGCGATCGTGCGGCGCGTGCCGGTTGCCATGGCGAAGAAGAACACGCCGAACGCGCCCATGAGCGTGGCGGCCTGGTTGTGCCAGGACAGCGGCAGCCACCGGGTCTCGGCCCCGCTGAGGGTGTAGCCCCACCACTGCATGAAGCTGCGCTGCCAATACAGCGCCAGCGACACGGTCAACAGTCCGACGAGGACCAGGCGGCCCCACGGGCGTCGCAACAGCCGCACCGTGCTCAGCGCCATCGCAGGCATGAGCACGTAGACGAGCGTGGGTTCCACGAAGTCGCTGCGGTCGACGGCGAACACCACGGCGGCCAGCGCCGCCAGTGCCCACACCGCCACGACGGCCTGCGCCGCACCGGGTACGCGCCGCAATTCGGTCGCAGCCGGAGGCAGCGACAGCGCCACAACCCCGCTGAGATGCCATGAACTCAACCCCGCTCCGCCGTCCCGTCCAGCGAGGTAGAGCAGCAGCGCCGCGAGCGCAGCGATCGCGAGCGCGTCGACGGCGCCCGAGGCCCAGCGGTCCGCGCGGCGAGCGGCGCCGGGGGTCGGGTTGCTCACATCGTCGGCGGGCTCGTCCAGAGGCGTACGGGTGGCGGTCATCGCAAGCAAGCTTCCGCTCGGCGTGCCGGCCATGGCGCAAGGGCCGGGCTCAACGCCAATGTCGGCAACTTCACGGCGAGTCTTGACGCTGTAAACATCGTGTCTAAACGGATAGTATGGAAACCGTGTCCTTCTCTTTCTCCTCCGCGACCGACACGCGAGCGGCGATCCTCGACGCGGCCCTGGCCCAGCTGGCCGCGAGCGGCGATGTGGTGCGCATGGAGGAGATCGCCGCCCGCGCCGGCGTGTCGCGCGCCACGCTCTACTACCACTTCCACGGCCGGGAGCCGCTGCTGGCTGCCGTGATCGACCGCACCCTCGACGAGCTCGCCGCGGTGGTGGACCAGGCGGCGGTCTCTGGCGACCCGCTGGCGGTGCTCGAGGCGATCCTCGACTTCTACTGCGCCAACGCCGACCGCTGCCGCTTCCTGTTCACCCATCTGCTGTCGGCCCCGCAGTCGGTCGAGCCGCTCATGCAGCGCCAACAGCAGACGGTGGTCGCGCCCCTGCGGGAGTGCCTGCGCCAGCGCGGCGTCACCGGCGATGCCGACCTCGTCGCCGAGGCGCTGCTGGGCCAGGTCAACGGGGTCGTGTTCGGTCGCCTGGCCGCCGGCGACGAGCTCGACCGCGACCGCCTCGCGCCTGTCCTGACCGACCTCGCCGCACAGGTGATCAATCGATGACATGGGTCGTCGAGCCGCTCGCCCGGGCCGCCACCCGCCATCCGGTGTGGCTGATCGCCGCCCTGGCGGCCATCACCGTCGTGATGGGTGGGCTTGCCAGCCAGCAGGAGACGGCCACCGACATCGCCGAGTTCTCCCCCGACACCGAGCTCGCCCGCGGCTTCGACCGCATCGAGGAGGAGTTCGGCGCCCGCGGCGGAGCCGTCCAGGTGGTGGTCGACGCCGGCAAGGGCGGCGACGTGCTCGACCGCGAGGGACTGATCGCCGCCGAACGGATCGAGACGCTGATCCGCGACACGCCCGCCGTGGCCGGCCGGCTCGCGGAAGGCTCGCAGACCGCCCCAGCCATCAGGACCTGGGCCGATCCGGTCCTGGGACGCGTGGAGGCGTTGGAGCTCGAAGCGGACGAGCTCACCGACGTCTTCGCCGACGCGGTGGTGGCCGGGGCGCTGTCGGGTCAGGGCGCCGAGCGGGTCAGCGGCCTGGTGTCCAACGACTTCGACCGCGACGCCGGCCGGGCCCGCGCCGGCCTGGTGTTCGTCCAGCTCGACCCCGACCTCGGCTTCGAAGAGCGGCTGCAAGCCGCCCGCGCGCTGGATGACGCGCTGGCCGATGCCGACTTCGGCTCGCTGTCGGCCGAGCCGTTCAGCTTCGAGCTCATCAACGACGACATCCAGGCCGGCTTCGAAAGCGAGCTGCCCCTGCTGTTGCTGATCAGCCTCGCGCTGATGGTGGTGATCCTCGCCGCGCTGTATCGGCGCGTCAGCGATGTCGCGGTTGGCCTGGCCGGGCTGCTCATCACCGTGGTGTGGATGACCGGGTTGTCGGTGCTGCTGGGGCCCAACTATCTCGGCCTCACCGGGGAGTTCAACCAGATCGCCATCGCCGTGCCGGTCCTGCTGGTGGGCCTGGGCATTGACTACTCGGTGCATCTGACCACCCGCTACCGCGAGAGCCGGCTGGACGGTCACAGTCCCGCCTCGGGGGCGGGCATGGCGGTGCGCACCGTCGGTGTGGCGCTGACGCTTGCCACGCTGACCACGGTGTTCGGCTTCTTGTCCAACTTCGTGGCGCCGTTGCCGCCGATCCGCGACTTCGGCGTGTTCGCCGCCGTCGGGGTGGCCAGCGCCTTCGTCGTCCTCGGTGGGCTCGTGCCGGCGGTCCGGGTGCTGCTCGACCGTCGCCGTCCCGACCGGCTCGCTCCGCCGGTGGCCGACCGGACCGGCACCGAGCCGGCCATCCGCGCGATCGCCCGGCTGGCCCGCCGTGCGCCAGCGGTGGTGATCGCCGTCGCCGTGCTGCTGGCGGGGGCAGGCGCGGCTGCGGCCACCGCGCTGGACACCGAGTTCAGCCAGGAGGAGTTCATCCCCGAGGACTCCGACGCCTCGCGGATGCTGACCACGTTGGACGAGCGCTTCGGCGGTGACGTCAGCGAAGAGACCTTCCTGCTGGTCGACGCTGACTTCACCCAGCGGGAAACGTGGCGGGCGCTGGCGACCGTCGAACGCGGCCTCGCCGACGTCGACGGCGTCGTGACCACCAACGGCCGGGCTGAGACCGTCTCCCCCGTCGGCCTGCTGGTTCGGCGGACTCAGGCCGCGGCCGCAGCCGCCGCACGGATCCAACAGGAGCTCGCAGCCGCACTCGGCGTCGGCGACGCCGCTGACCGCCAGTCGTTGCTGGTGTTGCCCGACCACCTGTCACCGGCCGACGTGCCCGAGCCGCTGCGCGAGCGCCTGGCGGGTGCCGATGGGGCCGCCGACTCGCCCGCTCCCGGCGAGCTCGACGAGCAGGTGCGGGCGCTGGCAGCCGGCGGCAACGCCGCCCGCCTGTCCGGGATCGCTCCTCAGCGCGCCGGCCCGCTGTTGGAGCGCAACCCGGCGACCATCACGCTGGAGGACCTCGCCGCCGCCGGCTACCCCGTCGACAGCCTCGATCCGGCCACCCGCCGCCAGCTGGCCGATGCCGCGGCGCTGCGCGCCGCCGGCTGGGACGGCCGTGAGCTCGCCGCCGACGCCGACATCGCCGCGATCCGCGACATTCTGGCGGGTGACGACGGCGGCCTCGATGGGGTGCTGGCCGACGACGCCCAGTCGGGCCTGGTCCGCCTCTCCACCCGCGCTGGGGATGAGGGCGCCGCCCGGCTGGCCGCGGACATCACCGAGCGGTTGGGCCCGCTCGAGGCGGCCGGGGCGGACGTGCTGGTGGCCAGCGAGCCGCTGTTGATCGACCAGACCCTCGACCAGCTCAGCGACGCCCAGACGCGGGCGATCATCGTCAGCTTGACGGCCGCGCTGGCGCTGCTGGTCGCCTACTACGCCATCACCCGCCGCCGGCCGCTGCTGGGCGTGATCACGATGCTGCCCGCGCTGCTGGCGGTGCCGCTGGTGCTCGGCTCGATGTGGGCGCTCGGCCTGTCGTTCAACGCGATGACGGCCACGATCGCCTCGATCGCCATCGGCATCGGCGTGCCCTACGGCATCCACGTGACCAACCGGTTCGTCGAAGAGATCGGCCACGGCGACGTGGACAGGGCGATCACCACCACGTTGACCAACACCGGCGCGGCCCTGGTCGGCTCGGCGGTGACCACCGGCGCGGCGTTCGCCGTGCTGATGCTGTCCACGTTCCCGCCGATCGGTCAGTTCGGCGGCATCACCGCGCTGACGATCGCCTACGCCCTGCTCGCCGCGGCGATCGTCGAATCGGCCGCGCTGGTGTGGTGGGGCCGCCGCGAGATCCGCCGGCATCCGCCGCCGGGCGCCGACCCTCGACGGGGCGCGCCGCTGGACCGGCGCGCCTGGGCGCCATGACCCCCGTCGCGAGAACGACGGGGCAGCCGAAGGCGTGACGGCTCACTCGCGGCCTTCGCCGGCCACTTGGCGCAGCGCTTCGATCCGCTCGGGGATCGGCGGGTGGGTGTTGGTCAGCTTGTCGAGGAACGACTGCTGGTCCTCGTCGCGTTCGCCGGGCTCTTCGATCCACAGGTGGCTGGCGGCGCCGTGGCCGACGTCGATCGGCGAGTGGTGCTTGTCGATCTTTTCCAGCGCGCTGATCATCGCGTCCGGGTTGTTGGTCAGGCTCACGGCGCTCAGATCCGCGCGCGACTCGCGCTTGCGGCTGACGGCGCGTTGCAGCACGAACGCGGCGGCCACGGCGATGACGGCCACCACCAGGGCCAGCAACAGCATGATGATCTGCCCGCCGCCGCCCCGGCCGCGGCTGCGGCCGCGGGTCATGCCGGAGAAGAACACGCCGCGCAACAGCACGCGCGCGGTGATGATGGCAAAGCCCAACACGACGGCGGTGTACACCCCGATCAGCGAGTCGCGCCCGGCGATGTGGCTGACCTCGTGGGCGGCGACGGCCTCGGTCTCGCTGCGGCTCAGCGTGTGCAACAACCCCGTGGTGAACGCGACCTTGCCCGACTCGGGGCTGCGGCCCACCGCGAAGGCGTTCAGCGAGTCGTCGTCGATGACGTAGACCTGCGGGGCGGGGATGCCGGCGGCCAGGGCCACGCCCTCGACGATGTCGGTCAGCCGCGCCTCTTCCTGCACGCTCTCGTTGGGCTGGCGAGCGCCGGCGGCGCGCAGCACCGCCCGGTCGGCGATCTTCCAGGTGATCGCCATGAGGATGCCGGCCAGCACCAGGCCGATGCCGACCATGATGTAGGGGTCGGTGACGCCGAAGGCGAACGCCAGCCCGGCGCCGAGCGCGACGATCACCAGGCCGACGCCGACGAACAGCGCCGCGGTGACCCGCCGGTTGCGGTCTTTTTGGGCGTAGAGATCCATGGCAGCGACCTTCGGGAGGAGGCGCCCGGCGTGGCCGACGACGGGCTAGAAGTTCACCTCGGGGGCCTGACGGTCCTCTTCGGTGACCTCGTCGAAGTAGTCGCGCTCCTCGAAGCCCGTCATCCGGGCGATCAACACGCCCGGGAAGCGGCGGCGCTTGTTCTCGAAGGCGCGGACGGCGTCGTTGTAGCGCTGGCGGGAGTAAGCGATCTTGTTCTCGGTGTTGGCCAGCTCGTCCTGCAGCTGGGCGAAGTTCTGGTCGGCCTTGAGGTCGGGGTACTGCTCCGACAGGGCGTTGATGCTCATCAGCGCCTGGGACAGCTCCTGCTCGGCGGCTTGGCGCTCGCCGGCCCCGGCTGCGCCCTCCTGGGCCTGCTTGGCGCGGCTGCGCGCCTCGATGACCTTGGTCAGGGTGCTCTCCTCGTGGGAGGCATAGCCCTTGACGGTCTCGACGAGGTTGGGGATCAGGTCGGCGCGCCGCTTCAGGTTGGTGTCGATGTTGGCCCAGTCGGCGTCGGCCCGGGTGGCCTTCTTGACCAGGCTGTTGTAGCTCAGCCCCAGCCACAGCACCAGCAGGCCGATCACGACCAACAGGATGATCAACTCGATGGACATCGGTACCCTCCTCGGCGGCTCGCCCCGGCAAGCGCCCAGCGTAGGGCCTGTGGGAGGTAGGGGCGGTGAGGGCGGTCACCGCCGCCAGGACGGGGCGGTGGGAGCCGCCGCACGGCTCGGCGAGAGCCGCGCTTCCCCTGTTTTCACTAGCTCGGCAGTTGAAACCGCCGTGCCGAGCGGCGCACCATGAGCCGAACCGAGCAGTTTGCCCCGCCCGTCGCACAGGAGCCGACCGACCATGCCCGCCGCCACCCTCGCCCCCACCGACGTCAACCGCCAACTCGCCGAGGGCAACGGGCAGGCACCCGCGCTCGTCGACGTGCGCAGCCCCGCCGAGTTCGAGACCGTCCACATCCCCGGCTCGCACAACATCCCCCTCGATCGTCTGCAGGAGGCCGCCGCCACGCTCGCTGCGGCGTCCCGCGATCTGGTGGTCGTGTGCCAGTCGGGCCAGCGCAGCCAGCAGGCGCAGCGCCAGCTGGTGGCGGCCGGCGCGGAGGGCGTGCACGTGCTCGACGGCGGCCTGCAGTCCTGGCAGCAGGCCGGCGGCCAGGTGGTGCGCGGAAGGCAGAAGTGGGCCTTGGAGCGCCAGGTGCGGCTGGCGGCCGGATCGCTGGTGCTGGCCGGCGTGGTGGGCAGCATTGCCTGGGACGACTCCCTGAAGTACCTCTCCGGCGCGGTCGGCGCCGGCCTGGTCGTGGCGGCGCTGACCAACACGTGCGGCATGGCCCACGTTCTGGCGCGCCTGCCCTACAACCGCGGTCCCGGCGCCGACGTGGACGGGGCCGCCCGCGCCATCGCCTCCTGACCCCGTCCGACCTCGTCCGGTTCGACGGCGGCGTTACTCGCTTCGGTGCGCGGGCAGGCTCACGGGTGCGACCCCGCCCCCCACCGTGCAGAAAGCGCGCCGATGCCCGAGTTGCCGGACGTCGAAGGCTTCCGCCGCGTGATCGCCGACCACGCCACCGGCCACGACATCCACTCGGTGACGGTTCCCGATCCGCCCAGGCTGGCCGACACCACCCCGCAAGGCCTCGGCCAGGCGCTGCGCGGCCGGCGATTCGCCGAGCCACGCCGCCACGGCAAGTGGCTGCTCGCGCCCACCGAGGACGGGCCGACGCTGGTGTTCCACTTCCGCATGACCGGCGCGATGGTGTGGGCCGACGACGCCGACCGGCATCCCCACGACCGGGTGGTGATGGCCGTCGACGGCGGCGAGCTGCGCTATCGCGAGCAGCGCCGGCTCGGCCACATCTGGCTGGCGCACAGCGAGGACGAAATCGCCTCGATCACCGGCGAGCTGGGACCCGACGCCCTGGAGATCGACTGGGAGCAGCTCAGCGAGGCGCTCGCCGGCACGCGGGCCACGCTCAAGTCGGCGCTCATGGATCAGCGGCGCCTGGCCGGGCTGGGCAACGAGCTCACCGACGAGATCCTGTGGCGAGCGGGCCTGGCGCCGCGGACCCGCACCGACCACCTGTCAGACCAGGCGGTGGCTGGTCTGCATGACGCGCTGTCCACCGTGTTGGCCGACAGCGTGGCCGCCGGCCAGATCCCCGAGCAGCCAGGGTGGTTGGAGAGCCAGCGCAGCGCCGACGATCCGCGCTGTCCGAGCTGTGGCACGCGGCTGCGCGTCGAGACGGTGGCCGGGCGCACCACCTACTGGTGCCCGCGGTGCCAGTCGGCCTGAGCGTCTCTACCGGCTGGCGCCACCTCGGCGAGCCGACTAACCGCTCAAGTAGCGACGCGGTAGCGGCCTTATATCAGCCGATCAGCTCGAAGATCTCGAACATCGGCATGTACAGCGAGATGACCATCGCGCCGACGATCCCGCCCAGCACCGCGATCATCAGCGGCTCCAGCATCGCCGTCAGCGACTCGGTGGTCGCCCTGACCTCCTGGTCGTAGAACTCGGCGATCTTTTCCAGCATCAGGTCCATCTGGCCGGTCTCTTCGCCCACCGACAGCATCTGCACCGTCATCGGCGGAAAGATCGAGTGGTTCTCCAGCGGCGCGGAGACGGCCTCGCCCTCCTTGACGCTGTCGCGCACGTCGTCCAGGGCGTTGCCCATCACGCCGTTGTTGACGGTGTCGCCGGTGATCTCCAGCGCCGACAGGATCGGCACGCCGGCGCGCAGCAGCCCCGACAGGTTCCGCGCGAACCGGGCGAGGGCCAGCTTGTGGAACAGCGAGCCGAACACCGGGGCCTTCAGCTTGGCCTGGTCGAGGCGGAAGCGCACGTCGGCGCGCTTGCGGGCGTGCTTGAAGCCCTGCCAGGCCACGATCGGCGCAGCGATCACGATGTACCAATAGCTCTGCAGGAAGTTGGACATCGCCAGCAGGATCTTGGTGGGAAGCGGCAGCTCGCCGCCCATCGACTCGAACATGCCCACGAAGGTCGGCACGATGAAGATCAGCATGACGATGACGCACAGCAGCGACAAGATCAGCACGACCACCGGATAGGTCAGCGCCGACTTGACCCGGCGTCGCAGCTCGAGGTCGGCCTCCAGCGTCTCGGCGATGCGCACCAGCACGGCGTCGAGGTTGCCGGCGGTCTCGCCGGCGCGCACCATCGCCACGTAGAGCTTGGGAAAGACCTCGTGCTTGGCCAGCGACTCCGACAGCGGCTGGCCCTCTTCGACGTCGCTGCGGACCTGTTGGACGATCTCGGCGAGCTTGGCGTTCTCGGTCTGCTCGGCCAGGATGTTCAGCGCCCGGATCAGCGACAGGCCCGAGTCGATCATCGTGGCGAACTGCCGCGAGAAGACCGCCAGGTCCTTCAGCCCGACCTTCTCGCCGAGGCCGGGGATCTTGAGCTCTTTTTGCAGGGCGCTGGTGCGCTGCTCGGCGATGGTGATGGGCGAGTAGCCCATCTCGCGCAGCTTCTCGGCGACGGTGGACTGGCTGGGCGCGTCCAGCGTGCCCGACACGGTCTTGCCGGACTTGTCGCGGACCTTGTACTCGAAGGTCTTCAGTTCGCCGGTCTTGGTGGCCATCTCGGGCTCCTCGGGAGGTCGCTGCGTCCGCAGGCGGTCGGCTGACTAGGTGCGGCCGCTCAGACGGTTGAAGTCGGCGACGTTGTTGCAGCGCTCCAGCGCGTGCTCGTAGGACACCTTGTGGTTGCGGACCAGCTCGGCCAGCGACTGGTCCATGGTGGTCATGCCGTCCTTCTTGCCGGACTGGATCGACGAGTACATCTGGTGGGTCTTGCCCTCGCGGATCAGCGCGCGGATCGCGGAGGTGGCCACCATCAGCTCGCAGGCGGCGATGCGCCCGGAGCCGTCGGCGGTCTTGAGCAGCTGCTGGCACACCACCCCTTGCAGCGCGCCGGCCAGCTGCACCCGGATCTGTTCCTGCTGGTGAGGCGGGAACACGTCGATGAGGCGGTCGACGGTCTGGGGCGCGTCCTGGGTGTGCAGCGTGCCGAACACCAGGTGGCCGGTCTCGGCGGCGGTCAGCGCCACCTGGATGGTCTCGAGGTCGCGCAGCTCACCGACGAGGATCACGTCGGGGTCCTGGCGCAGCGCGTGCTTCAACGCGCTGGCGAACGACCACGTGTCGCCGTTGATCTCGCGCTGGTTGACGATCGACTTCTTGTGCTGGTGCAGGAACTCGATCGGGTCCTCGACGGTCATGATGTGGCTGGCCCGGTCGCGGTTGGCCACGTCGATCATGCTCGCCAGCGTGGTCGACTTGCCCGACCCGGTCGGGCCGGTGACGAGCACGAAGCCGCGGGGCAGGTAGGCGAAGTCCCGCAGGCGCTCGGGCATCCCCAGGTCCTCCAGCGGCTTGATGTCAAAGGGGATGACGCGCATGACCGCGCCGATCGAGTCCCGCTGTTGGAACACGTTCACGCGGAACCGGGCCTGGCCCGGCACGCTGTAGGACAAGTCGAGCTCGAGCTCGTTCTCGAACTCCTCACGCTGGCGCTGCGTGAGGATCCCGTAGATCATCTTGCGCAGCTCGTCGGGCGTGTTGACGGGGTATTCGTCGAGGTGGACCAGCTCGCCGTGCTGGCGGATCGTCGGCGGCACCCCGGCCGTGAGGTGCAGGTCGGAGCCGCCGCGCTTGACCAGCTCCATGAGCACCTCGTCGAGCTCGACGGCGGTGCGCTCCTCGTAGTTCAGCAGCGACGATTCGGCGGAGGGGCGCTGTGCTGGGCCGGCCTCTGTCGTCGCCGCGGCCGCGCTCGACGGCGCCGTCGACGGCTCCTCCGCTCCGTCGTCGGCGGTCTCGGCTTCGGGAGCTTCGGGGGTCGTGTCGTTGCCGGCGCTGTCCCGGGCCGGCACCACACCGGCGAACCCGGCGGCCGGCCTGCTCACCCCGCCCGTGTTCCCGGCGCTGGCGGGAGCGGAGGATGCGGTCTGCCCGCTGCCGCCAGCTCCGCTCACCTTCGGGTCGGTGTCGTCGGCGAGGTGGGCGATGGCCTCCACGAGCTCGCCCCGCACCGCCAGCGCCGGCGTGGCCTGCATGCCGGTGAGCTGTTCCACGCGGCTGAGCGCCTGGCTGTTGCCGGGATCGGCGACGGCGACGATCAGCTCGTTGCCGTCGCCGAACTGCACCGGCAGGGCCATGAGCTGCTCGGCGGTCTCCCGCGGCAGCAGCGCGGCCGCCTCCGGATCGACGGCGCCGGGCGCGCAGTCGGCGAAGGCCATGCCCACCTGGTCGGCGACCGTCTCGATGAGGCGGCGTTCGCTGACCGCGCCGGTGGCCACCAGGGCCTTGCCCAGCGACAGCCCCTGTTGCTGCTGATACTCGCTGGCGGCGTCCAGCTGCTCGCTGGTCACCAGGCCACGCTCGATCAACACCTGTCCCAATCCGGTGCTCATCCGGTCGACCTTCCGTGGCGCATGTGGGGCCGTTCCTGATTGTGGCGAGTGGGCCGCTGCTTCGAAGAGTCGGCATCGGCGCCGCCGCCCTTGAGCGTCACACGACCACCCGGCTGACCTCCTCGAGGGTGGTGTGGCCCTGCAACACCTTGGCCAGGCCGTCGTCGCGGAGCTCGGCCATGCCCTGGGCGGTGGCGAACTTCTGGATGTCCTCGGTCGAGGCGCGCTCGACGATGAGGCGCTCGATCTCCTCGGTGACCTCCATGACCTCGTGTGCCGCCAGCCGGCCCCGATAGCCCGTCTTGGAGCAGTGCCCACAGCCCACCGCCCGATACAGGGTGGGCATGGCGTCCATCTCGTCGACCTTGAACCCGGCCGTGCGCAGCTGCTCGCTGGAGGGTTCGTAGGGCTCGGCGCACCGCTTGCACAGCCGCCGCAACAGGCGCTGGGCGAGCACGCAGTCCACCGAGGAGGCCACCAGGAACGGGTCGATGCCCATCTCGGTCAGCCGGATGACGGCGCTGGGCGCGTCGTTGGTGTGCAGCGTCGACAGCACCAGGTGGCCGGTCAGCGCCGCCTCCATGCCGATGGCGGCGGTCTCGCGGTCGCGCATCTCGCCGACGAGCACCACGTCGGGGTCCTGGCGCAGGATCGAGCGCAGCGCCGACGGGAACGTCAGGTTCGCCCGCGGGTTGACCTGGACCTGCGAGATGCCGGGCAGCTGATACTCGACCGGGTCCTCGGTGGTGACGATGTTGACCTCGGGGCGGTTGAGCACGTTGAGGGTGGCATACAGCGTGGTCGACTTGCCCGACCCGGTCGGGCCGGTCACCAGGATCATCCCGTAGGGCTTGGTGTAGCTGCGCTCGAACCGCGCGAAGTTGTCCTCCAGAAAGC
>CAYQMQ010000022.1:0-16418 GCA_964418395.1 uncultured Actinomycetota bacterium | reverse complement strand
CGGCCGGCGCGTCGGTCGTCTCGTCGGTGACCAGCGGCGGCAGGTCCTCGAGGCGAACCTTCTCGCGGCGCACGCCCTGCTGATAGTCCTTCATGCGCTGCGGATAGCCGACCTTGCGGGCGTCGTACATCGGGACGCCGTGCTCGTCGCACAGCTTCTTGGCCTGCTGCTGGCTCTTGACCGCGCGCCGGACGGCCTCGCCGTCGTCGGCGACGAGGCACAGCGTCATCGCATACGTCGCCGTGGGCGGCTCGACGAAGGCCTCCACCCCGTCCCGGCTGGTGAGGAACTCCTCGAGGTCGGCCACGTTGCGCTTCGACGCCGCCGTCAGCGGCGTCTCGCGCTGCGATTTGCGACGGAAGCGGTCGAACAAACCCACGCCCCCGAGTGTAGCGAGGCCGCCCCCGTCTAGGAGAAGCCGAGGTCGTCGGCGTCGACGCCGCGAAAGCGGTGGCCGAGGCGCTCGGGCTCGAACCATCCCGGCGGGACGTCGTCGGACACCACGATGCGTCGCCCGCTGATCGAACGCGACCACACCCGCACGACCCGCTCGCGCTCGCCGCCGGCGAACGGGGCCAGGGGCTGCAGGCGCAGGCGCTCGAGCTCCTCGGGGTCGACGACCTCCTCGAGCACACCCCGGACCACCACGCTCCAGCCCGACCGGGCGGTCTCGTCGACCTCGTCGACCTCGAAGGCCACCGGCTCGACGCGCACCGCCGCGTCGAGCTTGGTGCCCTCCGCCGTGCGAAACACCACCGCCCCCCGGTCGACGGTGTAGTTGACCGGCAGGATCACCGGGCCGTGCTCGTCGGTGAGGGCCACCCGCCCGAAGTGGCGGCGGCTGAGCAGCCCCAGGCAGGTGTCGACGTCGAGCTCCTCGAGGCGGTCGGGCGTGGCCGGCCCCCGGCCCGGGAGGTGCTCGCGATCGGCGGTCATGTCGGCTCCTCGACGAGCTCCACGAGCGTGCCCAGGTGCGCCTTGGGGTGGACGAAGGCCACGGTGGTGCCCCGCGAGCCGGGCCGCGGCTGCTCGTCGATGAGGCGCACCCCCTCCGACCGGAGCCGGTCGAGGGCGGCGGCGCAGTCGTCCACGCGGTAGGCGACGTGGTGCAGGCCCGGCCCGCTCTTGGCGAGGAACCGCCCCACCGGGGAGTCCTCGCGGGTGGGCTCGAGCAGCTGGATGTAGCTCTCGCCGATGCGGATGAGCGCTTCCCGCACCCCGTCGGTGGCCATCTCCTCGGTGTGGACCACGTCGGCGTCGTAGCAACGCCGGTGGTGGTCGATCGCCTCGGCGAGGTCGGACACGGCCACGCCGACGTGGTCGATGGCAGACAGGATCATCGCCGCTCCTGTGGGCCGGCAGTGCTGCCGCAGAGTGTACGCAGCCCCGGGCCGGCCACGCCGCGTCCTCAGCCTCGGTCACGCCGGTCGGGACCTCAGACCAGGTCGGGTCGGCGCCACGGCTCGCCGAGCACGTGATGGTCCAGCCACGCGATCACCGTCTCGTACCACACGCGCGCATGGGCCGGGGTCAGGATCCAGTGGTTCTCGTCGGGGAAGTGCAGATAGGCCGACTCGACG
Organism: uncultured Actinomycetota bacterium; assembly: GCA_964418395.1. Classification (GTDB taxonomy): domain Bacteria; phylum Actinomycetota; class Nitriliruptoria; order Euzebyales; family Egibacteraceae; genus QS-5-72-10. The sequence goes on along the minus strand of CAYQMQ010000022.1, from coordinate 14,838 downwards.
CCGTGCCGGCGCAGGTCGGTCCACAGGGTCAGCCCCTCGCTCTCGGGCACGCGGTAGTCCTTGGTGCCGTGGATGACGAGCATGGGCGTGGTGATGTCACCGACGAACCGGCGCGGGCTCCACCTGCGGTAGCGGGCCGGATCGACGTACGGATCGCCGAACTCGCGCTCCCACACCGTGCCGCGGTCGGTGGTGCCGTGGAACGCCTCCAGGTCCCACAAGCTGGCATGCGTGACGATCGCGTCGAACCGGTCGGTGTGGCCGGCCACCCAGTTGGCCATGTAACCGCCGAACGAGCCGCCCAGCGCCGCCGTCCGGCTCGCGTCGACGTCGTCGCGGGCCTCGGCCGCGTCGACGGCGCACAACAGGTCCGTGTAGGGCTCGGCGCCCCAGCGTCCCCAGCCCCGGCCGATGAAGCCGAGCCCGTAGCCGGTCGACAGCGCCGGGTCCGGCAGCAGCACCGCCCACCCGCGCGCGGCCAGCACGTGTGGCTGCCAGCGCCAGGCCCACTCGTTCCACGAGCTCACCGGACCGCCGTGGATGAACGCCGCCAGCGGCGCGCCGCGCTCGCGGTCGTGGTGCTCGCCCGGCGGCAGGATCAGCCAGGCGCCGATCTCGGCACCATCGGGGGCCGTGGTCACCAGCCGCTCGGCCCGGCCCGGTCCGACGACGTCGTCGCCGGGGGTGGGCAGCACCGTGGGCGACTGGTCGGAGGCGCCGAGGTCGAGGGCCACGACCCGGTGTGGCTCGGTCATCGTGGCCCGCAGCGCGTAGACGGTGCCGTCGGGCGCCGGGCGGGGCGCGTGATAGGCGCCGTCGGCGGCCAGCCGCCGGACCGCGCCGCTGGCCAGGTCCACGGCGAACAGCGGGCGCCGGCCGTGCTCGTCGGCGCAGAACAGCACCTCGCGCCCGTCCCGGGTGAACACCGGCTCGCCGGGGAAGCGGTCGAAGCCGGGCAGCAGGTCCCGCCACTCGCCGCCGGCGAGGTCGACCAGCACCAGCGTGTGGTCCCCCGGCCCCTCCGGGGTGGAGCGCTCCGCGCGCACACACACCACGTGGCGCCCGTCCGGTGACACCTGCGGGTCGCCGTGGTCGGCGTCGCCGTCGGCGATCAGCGCGCGGGGACGCCCCGCCGCGTCTCCACGCTCGTAGGCGATCAGGTCCACCGGGCGGGCGGTGACGTCGGGGTCGGCGCGGTGGCGGGTGGCCACCACCGTGCGCCCGTCCGGGGCCAGCGCCAGCGCCGACAGCTCCAGCGCCGTGCCGGGGGCGGGTTCGAGGTCGAGCCAGCCGGCGCCGTCGGGGTCGGCGCCCGCCTCAGCGGCGAACAGCCGCCGCTCGCGGGGAGCCAGCCACCGGTCCCAGTGCCGGGCCGGGAAATCGGTGAGCAGCAGCGCGGTGACGCCGCGGTCGGTGCGAGCCTGCTCGGTGGCCGCGTCCGCTCGCCAGTCGGCGGCGCGGCGGTGCACCCCGGTGAGCACCGCCATGGCACCCGCCGACTCCGCCAGCGCGTAGCCGGCGATCCCGCCGGGCGGGCACGCGGCCGGCTCGGCTTCGCCGCCCGGCGGCAGGCGCCACAGCCAGAGCTTGGGCGTCACCTCGTCGTCGACGCCGGGGCGCTCCCGCTTGGACGTGAACAGCAGCGAGCCGTCCGGGGCGAAGGCCGGTGACGACTCGCCGCGCTCGCTGCGGGTCAGCCGCTGGGGACGCCCGTGGCCGTCCAGCGGCACCTCGTACAGCGCGCTGACGAAGCGGGTGCCGGCGGCGTTGGGTGTGGCCGCGGCGACCACGAGCCGGTCGCCGTCGGGCGACAGCGCCAGCTCGGTGGGCGACGGCCGGGTCGCGGCCAGGAACGTGTCGAGATCGAAGGTGGCGTCGCTCATGTTGGCGACAGGCTGCCGTCGCCGCCGGCGATCGGCATCGCCCGTCGTGGTCCCTGCCGCCCCGACTGGTCGGGAACGCGCGACGGCTCCGCGCGACCGTGGAATCATGTGGGCACGAGCCACAGCCCGTCCCCCGGCGCGCGTCCGCTCGGCGAGCGCCACGACCACGAGGAGCCCGGCATGAGTGAGCCCAGCAGCGTCATCGTCGGCTACGCCCGCACGCCGGTCGGCAAGTTCACCGGGGGGCTGGCGAGCCTGTCGGCCATGGACCTCGGCGGCCATGCCATCGGCGCGGCTCTGCAGCGCGCGGGCGTGGAGCCCGCACGGGTCGACCACGTGGTCATGGGCCACGTCCTGCAGGCCGGCCAAGGCCAGATCACCGCCCGGCAGGCGGCCGTCAAAGCCGGCATCGGCATGGACACCCCCGCTTTGACCGTCAACAAGGTGTGTCTGTCCGGGTTGACCGCCATCAACCTCGCCGACCAGTGGATCCGCCTCGGCGAAGCCGACATCGTGGTCGCCGGCGGGATGGAGTCGATGAGCAACGCCCCCTACCTGCTGCCCCACGCCCGGACCGGCTACCGCATGGGCGACGGGACCCTGGTCGACTCGATGATCCACGACGGGCTGTGGTGCGCCTTCGACGAGGCCCACATGGGCGCGGCCAGCGACGCCAAGAACGCCGAGTACGGCATCGACCGCGCCACCCAGGACGAGTGGGCGGCCCGCAGCCACCAGCGGGCGGCCTCGGCCTGGAAGGACGGCCGGTTCAACGAGGAGGTCGCCCCCGTCGACGTGCCCCAGCGCAAGGGCGACCCGGTGACCGTCGCCGAGGACGAGGGCATGCGCGCCGACACCACCCCCGAGTCGCTGGCCAAGCTCAAGCCGGCGTTCTCGCCCGAGGGCACCATCACCGCCGGCAACGCCAGCCAGATCTCCGACGGCGGCGCCGCCATGGTGCTGGTCAGCCGCGACGTGGCCGAGTCCGCCGGGCTGACGCCGCTGGGCCGGATCCTGGCCTACGGCTCGGTGGCCGGCCCCGACCCGTCGCTGCACCATCAGCCCGCGGAGTCGATCCAGCGCGCAGCCGGCAAGGCCGGCGTCGACCCGGCCGGGCTCGACCTCTACGAGATGAACGAGGCGTTCGCGTCGGTGGCGATCCACTCGACGAACCTGCTCGGCGTCAGCGCCGACAAGGTCAACGTCAACGGCGGGGCGGTGGCGCTGGGCCATCCGATCGGCTGCACCGGCGCGCGCATCACCACCACGCTGCTGGCCGAGCTGCGCCAGCGCGGCGGCGGGCGCGGCGCCGCCAGCCTGTGCGGCGGCGGCGGCCAGGGCGACGCGCTGATCATCGAGGCCTCGTAGGCGAAGGGGGCGGCTCAGCGAGCCGCCCCCGAAGGCCTGCGGGCTGTCCGGCCTCAGTCGCGCAGGTACTGCTGCAGCTCGGACTCGACGCCGTCGGAGACCGCGGCGCTGCCGCCCAGCACCACGATCCGGTGGGGTTGGAGCCGCTCGAGCTGCTCGGCGACCGCGTCGGGCACGCTCGTGCCCGGCACCAGCAGCACGGGGCCGCGCCGCTGGCCGGCCGCCGGGACGCCGGCGAGTGCGTCCGGGAAGTTCGAGCCGGTGGCCACGTACACCGTCGGCAGCGGCGGGGCGAACGTGCCCGCGATCGACGCGGCGGTGTCGAACCGGTCCGCGCCGGAACGGCGGGTGACCTCACCGTCGGTGAAGCCCTCCAGGTCGGCCAGCACGGCGTCGGACACCGCGCTGGAGCCACCCAGCACCACGATCCGGCCGGGCTGCAGCCGGGTGAGCTCGTCGGCGGTCGCCTCCGGCAGGTCGCCCTGGGAGGTCAACAGCACCGGGCCGGCGAGACGGGCGGCCGATGCGCCGCCGGCAAGCGCGTCGGGGAACTGCTCCCCGGTGGCGACGAACGCCACGTCCGTGCCGGGCTCGAACCGCGCCTCCGACACCGCCGCGGCCGTGTCAAACCGATTCGGGCCCGACAGCCGATCCACCTGGCCGGTCGTGGCGTGGTTCGTCAGATCGTTGGCAACAGCCTCGGAGACGGCGCTGGTGCCGCCGAGGACCACGATCCGCTCCGGCTGCAGCCGGGCGAGCTCGTCGGCGGTGGCCTGGGGCAGCGCGTCGCGCCCGGTCAGCAGGATCGGGCCGCCGTCCAGCGCCGCCGCCGGGCCGCCGGTCAGCGCGTCGGGGAAGTTGCCCTGTGTCGCCACGTAGGCGACCTGCACGCCGGGTTCGAAGGTCGCCGCTGAGATCTCGGCTGCCGTCTGAGCTCGCCCGGCGCCGGCCAGCCGGGACACCTCCGAGGGCGGCAGCCCGCTGGTGTCGGTCGGGGTGAGCTGCAGGTCGAGGTCGGTGACCTCCGGCGGGACGCCGACCACCGGGCTGGTCAGCGACTGGTAGTCGGGGTGGGAGACGGTGACGTACCAGCAGCCCTCGCCGACGTCCCAGCCGTAGTAACCGCGGTGATCGGTGGTGAACGGCTGGACCCGCGGGTCGATCGGCGCGGTGTCGGGATCCGCGGCGACGCCCTCGTCGGTCGGCGCCTCCTGCGACCAGGGCTCGCCCTCGTCACGGGTGAGGTTGCTCTGGCAGGTCTCGGGCTCGTCCTCGGGGTCGTCGGGCTGACGCGGCGACCAGCCCGGCACCTGGTGCAGGGTGACGCTCGCGCCGACCACGGGCTCGCCGGTGATCTCGTCGGTGACGAACCCGCTCGGGTCGTAGAGCGTGACCTCGCCGATCGGATCGCTCTGCGGGCCGTCGTCGCAGTCGTAGGTGAGCGTCACCGGCGCGTCGGTGAGCTCGTCTTCCGGGATCGTCGTGGTCCAGGTGCCGTCCTCGTTCTGCGACATGTCGTAGGTGTTGTCCCCGTGCTGGATCTGCACGTTGGTCGGGTCGCTGCCGTCGGCGCACTCGGGCTCGGCTCGCAGGGTCAGGTCGGAACGGTCGAAGCTCGGGAAGGCGATGACGAGCTCGCGTTCGCCCTGGGCGTTCACGCGCTCCATCACGCTGCCCGTCCGGCTCGACACCGTGCCGGCGGCCTCCGCCGAGGACTGGGTCAAGATCAGATCGCTGTCCAGCGTCACGCTCGCGCCGGCCGGGATGGTCTCCTCCCAGGCGATGGCGAAGGCGTTGTCGCCGTAGCCGTCGCAGTCGTTGCACTCGTTGGGCAGCGGGTCGCCGCTGGTGATGAAGTTCCAGAAGCCGTTCGGCCAGCGGTGGTGCAGCCACGTGGTGTTCTCGGGGTCGTCGGGCTGCCACGTCATGCGGCCCTCGCCGGGCTGGCGGGTGCCGTCGCTGTCGACCACGCCCTCGACGCAGGAGACCCCGGCCGTGTCGGTCTCCACCGCGCCGAAGCCCGCGTCGTCGCCGCGGAAGAAGCAGTCGCCGGCGCGGTAGGTGACGATGTCCACCGCGGTGTCGTTGTTGTTGCGCACCTCGACGCTCGTGGAGACGCGGTCGGAGCCGGCCGCGTAGGTGTCGGTCTGCTCGACCGTGAGCCCGCTGTCGCCGGCCTCGGCCACGGTGGTCACCGAGAACGGGTCCGCCTCGGTGCCGTTGCCGGTGACCGCCGTCTGACTGACGGGGGTGAAGCCCTCGTAGCCGGTCGCGGACTCGTCGGGCCCGGCGGGGATGCTGTGGGGCCCGTAGACGGTGTCGCCCACGCCGAGGAAGGTCCCGCAGGCGGTCTCTCCGAAGAACGACCGCGTCTGGTTGCGCTCGACCGCGCAGTGCAGGTCGTCGCCGACGTCGACGCGGTTGAGCGGCCCGGAGGAGAAGATCGTCCGGGACTCGCCGTGGGTCGCTGCTGCCGCCGGCCCCAACAGCGTCGCGGCCAGACAGACGGTCAGCAGAATGGCCCCTCGCTTCATGCGCATGCACAACCCCCATGGTTAGTCGGCGCTTTTTGCCCTCGTGGCCCGGTCACCGGCTGGGTGATTCCCCTCCCAAGACCAAGCCCGCATAGCGGCGCAGAGTAGACCCCGAGACGGGAATGCTCGTCAAGCCGATCACAGCCCCGGCCGGCGGGCCTGCACCAGCCGTCCCCGGCTTCGAGCCGCTGCTGGCCACCGCCCGGCGCTGAGCTCCCTCGGGAGATCGCCGCCGCGGTTTGCCGCTAGCCTCGCCCCATGGACGACGTCGAGCTGGTGGACCGCCTGTTGGCCGGCGAGCGGCGCGCGCTCGCCCGGGTGCTCACCCGGATCGAGGACGGCACCGAGGACCGTCTGCGCCGGGTCGTGGCGCGGCTGCATCCCCACACCGGCCGCGCTCATCTGGTGGGGATCACCGGTTCGCCCGGCGTGGGCAAGTCGACGCTGACCAACGCGATGGTGCGCACCTGGCGCGCCCGCGGGCAGTCGGTGGCGGTCCTCGCGGTGGACCCCACCAGCCCGTTCTCCGGCGGGGCGCTGCTCGGCGACCGGGTGCGCATGCAGGACCACGTGCTCGACGAGGGGGTGTTCATCCGCTCGATGGCCTCGCGCGGCCATCTCGGCGGGCTGTCGTGGGCCACCCCGCAGGCGATGCTTGCACTCGATGCCGCCGGCTACGACGTGGTGGTCGTCGAGACCGTCGGGGTCGGCCAGGCGGAGGTCGAGATCGCCTCGGCAGCCGACACCACGCTGGTCGGCCTGGCGCCGGGCATGGGCGACGCGATCCAAGCCGCCAAGGCCGGGATCCTCGAGGTCGCCGACGTGCTGGTGGTCAACAAGGCCGATCGGGACGGCGCGCAGCGCACGATCCGCGAGCTCACCGACATGCAGGCGCTCGGCTCGGGCACCGCCGCCACGAGCGGGTTCGCTCTGCCCGACGGGGTGGACGACTGGACGCCGCCGATCCAGGCGACCGTGGCCGGGCAGGGCACCGGCATCGACGAGCTGGTCGACGCCGTCGCCGCCCACCTCGCGTGGCTGCACGCCAGCGGGATGCGCGACCGCCGCCGCCTGGAGCGGGCGCGCGTGCAGCTGCGCGAGCTCGCCCTCGGGCAGGTCCGCGAGCGCTTCGCCGCCGTCGACGGCGGCGACCGGGTGGCCACGCTGGCCCGCAAGGTCGCCGACCGCGACCTCGACCCGTACGCCGCCGCCGACGAGCTCGTCGCCGCGCTGTAGCCGCGCCGACGTGGTCAGTCGCCGGCGACGAAGAACAGCCAGTCCCCGTCGGCGCTGATCCCGATCCGGTAGCCCGTGTAGCCGCCGAACCGGGCGAAGCGGGCGAAGTCGTCCTCGTCGTAGAGCGGCTCGAGGGCTTCGCGGTCGGCCTCGGGGACCTCGTCCCAGTCGTCGTAGGCGAACGCCGAGGGCCACACGTACTGGGTCTGTCCCTGCACCTCGACGGTGCCGTAGGGGCGGTCCAGGAGCTCGACGAGGTAGCGCAGCGGTCGCGGGGGGCGGTCCTCGCCGCGACGCAGGAAGCCGGCGAAGTCATCCCCGCCGCCGAAGCTGTAGGTGAACTCGTCGCCGGCGAGCTCGGCCAGGCGCTGCTCGTCGCAGGCTGCGGCGGCCTCGACGATCGCCGCTCGGGTCTCGGCCACCTGCAGCGGGAGCTGCTCCTGAGGCTCGGGGGGCACCGGGTGGCCCTCGGCCGAGCATGCGCCTTCGGCGCCGGGCTCCGCGGGGGGCGAGCCCACCCGCAGCACCTCGAGGTCGGCCACGATCTGGTCGAGAGCCGCGGTGCTGTCGGTGTAGTCGGCGGAGGTGGCGTCGGCGGTGGAGCCTGACAGGGTCCGGTCGTCGACCTGCACCAGGAAGCGGTAGAAGCGTGTGCCCGAGGGGTACAGCGTCTCGATGTGGGTGACGTACTCCTGCACGACCGCGGGGCGGCCGTCCACGGTGAGCTCGGACTCCGACAACAGCTCGTCGTGCTCGGCATCGAGGTGGCGCAGCTCGTCGAAGGGCGTGTCGGTCACGCCGATGTGGATGGCCACGCCCGGGACGTCGCGCGCCTCCGACGGCATGTCGTACGGCTCGGGGTGGAACCAGTGGCACGGTTCGCCGGGACCGCCCCCGCTGGCCCACCACGTGTCGGGGTAGTGGATGCGGAACGTCACGCCGCGCTCGCTGCCCTCACACGTCGAGGTGCCCCGCGGAGGCGCGTCCCCGCCGTCGCCGGGCGTTTCCTCGGGGGTTGGGGCCGGCGTGGGGGAGGCGGGACCGGGATCGAGCACGACGTCGGGCCCGGTGGCCAGGGGCAGCGCCGCCGCCGCGCCGAGGCCGAGCACCGCGACGACCGCCAGGGTCACGCCCGCGCGCCGGGCGTGCTGCTGGCGGCGTGCCCGGCGGCGGATGTCGTCGAGCGCGTCATCCGGCGGGTCGATCCGCGCGGCCCGCCGCCGCAGCGCGCGACGAACGCGCTCGTCGAAGGGGTCGGTCATCGGGCTCACCCTTCCTCCAACAGCGTGCGCAACCGGTTCAGTCCCCGAGCGCAGTTGCTCTTGGCCGTACCCAGCGAGCAGCCCATCGCCTCGGCGGTCTCGGCTTGCGACAGGCCCTCGTAGAAGCGCAGCACCACCGCGGTGCGCTGCTTGGCCGGCAGCCGGGCCAGGGCACCGCCGATCGCGTCGGCGTCCACGATCTGCTCGTCGGTGGGCCGCTGGCCGCGGTCATCGCCGCGCCGGCGGGCCCGGTGCGCCCGCCGCGTCCGCACCCGGCGAAAGGAGGAGTTGACCTCGTTGACCACGGCCCGCCGCAGGTAGGCGGCGGGGTGGGTGATCGACGCGGTCTCCCAGCGTCGGAGGCTTCGGGCCAACGCCTCGCCGACGGCGTCCTCGGCTTGGTGGCGGTCGCCGGTCAGCAGCCACGCCAGACGCACCAGCTCCGGGTAGCGCTCGCGCACGACGGCGTCGAACGATGTGGGCAGCTCCGGTCCGGCGGCTGCCCCGTGGCGCTTCGGTGCCAACTCCATGCGGCCGTCACTCACCCGGGTCGGGGTCTCACCCCGTCAGACGCCACACCCCGGCGGCGCGTTGCATTCCGGATGTCGCGGCCGTCGGTCAGCGCAGCCGAGCCGCAGGCGGGCTCGCCCGGCCGAGCCGCACGCGGCCTATCGCCGGCCGAGCCGCACGCGGCCTATCGCCGGCCGTGGCGCAGCCGGTTGGCCCGGGCGAGCTGCTCCAGCAGGGCGTCGGGGCGTTCGAACGTGGTCACGTCGAACGGAAGCCGGAAGCGCTCCTTGGCGGTGGCCCGGACGTTGGTGAACTCGCGCAGCCCGTCGGGCCCTTGCAGGCGCCCGAAGCCCGACTCGCCGACCCCGCCCCACGGCAGGCTCGGCACCATCGCATAGGCCATCACCCCGTTGATCGACGCCATGCCCGAGCGCACGCGCTGGGCGATCTCCGGCGCGCGGTGCCGGCCCCACACGTTGACGCCGAGGTTGTTGCCCGTGCGGTTGACGCGGCGCACGGCCTCGTCGGCGTCGGACACGGGCATGATCGGCAGGACCGGGCCGAAGGTCTCCTCGTTGAGGATGCGCGCCTCCTCGGGCACGTCGACGAGCACCACCGGGTCGACGTACGGACCGTGCACCGCGTCCGGCCCGCCGACGACCGCGCGGGCGCCCCGCGCGAACGCGTCGTCGAGGTGCTCGCGGACGAGGTCGAGCTGGGCCGGCATCGTCATCGGCCCCAGGTCGGCGTCGGCGTCGTCGCCGGCCCGCAGCCGGCTGGCCGAGGCCGCCGCGGCGGCGACGAACTCGTCGTAGATCGCGTCGGCGACATAGGCGCGCTCGACGCCGACACACGTCTGGCCGGCGTTGCTGATCGCCCCCCACACCGCCGAGCGCGCGGCCCGCTCGATGTCGGCGTCGCGGTCGACGATCATCGCGTCCTTGCCGCCGAGCTCCATGACCACCGGCGTGAGGGTCTCGGCGCAGGCCGCCATGACCTTGCGGCCGGTGGCTGGCGAGCCGGTGAACACGATCTTGTCGACCCCGGAGGTGCACAGGGCCGCCCCGGTCTGGCCGAAGCCGAACACCTGTTGCAGCACCGGCTGTTCGGGGGCGACCATCGCAAAGGCGTCGGCGAGCCAGGAACCCACCATCGGGGTGTGTTCGCTCGGTTTGTGCACCACGGCGTTGCCGGCCGCCAGCGCGGAGGTGAGTCCCTGCATCGGCACGAACAACGGGTAGTTCCACGGGCTGATGACCCCCACGACGCCGCACGGCTGGTAGTCGACCCAGGCGCGCTGGTTGAGGGCCAACAAGCCGGAGGGCACCCGCTGGCGCCGGAGCACCTTCTTGGCATGGCGCGCGGCCCAGTCGAGGTGCTCGCAGGTCAACAGCACTTCGATCATCGCGTCCGCGCGCGGCTTGCCGTTCTCCCGGTGGATCAGCTCGCACAGCTCCTCGGCGCGGCGGGCGATGATCCCCTTCCACGCGAGCAGTCGCCGGCGGCGCTCGGCGAAGCCCAGGCCCGCCCACCACTCGCCGGCCGGCCGGGCGCGGGCGGCCGCGTCACGGACGGCGGCATCGTCGGAGATCGGCACCGACCCGACGGTCTCGCCCGTCGCCGGCTGAATCGACGTGAGCGTGCGGTCGACATCGTGCGAGGCGACGGTCATGGCGGCGCTCCCGAGATCGCGGACAGTGGGGCCCTGGAGATTCTCGCACGCGCTGCTCAACCCGGGTGGCAGTAAACTTCGGCGCCATGCGATGGCCGCTGCGGGGCAGACAGAGCGAATTGCGCCAGATCCACCGGGTGGTGGCTGAACCCGCCGGCGCCTTGGTGCTGGTCGGGCCGGCCGGGGTGGGCAAGACCCGGCTGGCCACCGAGGGGCTGGCGCTGGCGCGGCGCTCCGGGCGCCACACCGAATGGGCGGTGGCCACCAGCTCGGCCCGCTCGATCCCCTTCGGCGCCCTCGCGCACCTGCTGCCGGTGCCGGCCGGCGAGCACCTCGACCGCTCCGCGCTGCTGCAGCGGGCCGGGTCCGCGCTCGCCGAGCTCGGTGGCAACGGGGCGCCGCCGCTGTTGGTCATCGATGATGCCCATCTGCTCGACGACGCCTCCGCCGTGCTGTTGCACCAGCTCGCCGTCCACCGCGACGTGGGGCTGTTGCTCACCCTCCGGGCCGACGAGGCCGCCCCGGACCCGGTGACCGCGCTGTGGAAGGATGAGCTCGCCAGCCGCATCGACGTGGCGCCTCTGGACCGTTCGGATGTCGACGCCCTCGTCGAACAGGCGGTCGGCGGAGCCGTCGCGCACCGCGCCCTCGACGAGCTCTGGCGCCTCTCCCGGGGCAACGCGCTGTTTCTGCGGGAGGTCCTGGACGGGGCCTTGGAGAGCGGGGCGCTCGTGCCCGGGGAGAGGGCCTGGGAGCTGCACGGGAGCCTGGGCCCGCCCTCGCGGCTGCAGGAGCTCATCGACACGCGGCTGGCGACGCTGGCCGGTCCCGAACGTGCCGTCGTCGAAGTCCTGGCGATCGCCGAGCCGCTGGAGCTCGAGCTGGTGGAGCGCGTGCTCGGCCCGGCGGCTCCCGAAGCGATCGAGCCCCTCCGGCTCGTGGCTCACGACCAGTCCGATGGGCGCAGCGTGCTGTGGTTGGCGCACCCGTTGTACGGCGACGTCATGCGGGCCCGCACCCCGCCGGAGCGCCGCCGCCAGCTGTGCCGGCGGTTGGCTGATGCCCTCGAGGCTCTCGGCCCGACCCGCGGCGACGACGTGCTGCGGCTGGCCACCTGGCGGATGGAGGCCGGGGAGCACGCCGACCCGAAGCTGCTGGTCGAAGCCGCCGAGCACGCGCTGAAATTGGCGGACCACCGGTTGGCCGAGCGGCTCGCGTCGGCGGCGCTCGCCGTGGAGGACCGCTACGGCGTCCGGCTTGTCCTGGGCAAGGCGATCGCGTGGCAGGGCCGCTGGGCCGAGGGCGGCGAGCATCTCGCCCGCGCCGGTGAGCTCGCTGACAGCGACGGCGCGTATGCGCGAGCGGCCCTCGCCCGGTCCCACAGCACGTTGGTGTGGGGGCAACGGCCGGGAGAGGCCGCCCGCCTCGTCCACGACGCCTCCGCGGCGATCACCGACGAGAACTGGCGCGACGAGCTGCAGGCGCTGTCGGCGCTGATCGCCACCTTCCAGGGAGACCTGCCCACGGCGGTGGCGGCGGGCCGGCGCGTGATGCAGCGTGAGGACGCCAGCGACCGGGCGGTGCGCAGCACCCTGTCGGTGGCGGTCTTCGCGCTGATGCTCAGCGGCGGGTTCGCCGAGTCGGAGGCATGGACCGAGCGCGGGTTGGCGCTGGTCGACACCGACGACGACCAGCACTTCCTGGCTGGGGACCTGCTGCGGGCCTACCGGGCGATGCAGCGCGCCTATGCCGGCAACGTGCCGGTGGCCGTCGCCGAAGCCGAAGCCGGCTTTCAGGCGGCGCGCGACGCCCGCGGTGAGCGCCGGGACGTCAGCGGGCCGTGGGGCGACGTGCTGTGCCACCTGCTGATCCTCCGCGGCCGTGTGGCGTCGGCCGCCCGCGTGGGCCAGGAGGCGTTCGAGGAGGTCAGCGAGCGCGACCCGTTCGTGGTGCGCGGGATGACCGTGGCGGGATGGGCGTACGCGGCTGCGCTGGCCGGTGACGATGCCGAGACCACCCGGCTGGTGGCCGAGGTGGACGCCACGACGCTGCCCGGTGACTCGCGGCCGGCGATCTTCGCCGACTTGGCCCGCGCGCGGCTGGCCGGCCTCCGGGGGGACGTCCACGGCGGCGCCGAGCTCGCCGCTCAGCGGGGACGCGAGGTCGTGGCGTATGGCCACCTGGTGTGGGGCGCGTTCCTGCTGCACGAAGCGGTCCGCCTCGGTGCGGCCCGCGAGGTGACCGCTGACCTCGTGGCCGTCGGCGCGCAGGTGGAGGGTGACCTCGTGGCCACCTTCGCGCGGCATGCCCGAGCTCTCGCCGACGGCAGGGCGGCGGGGCTCGAGTCGGCCTCGGAGGACTACGAGCGAGCCGGCGCGATCCTGCACGCCGCCGAGGCCGCCGCACAGGCCAGCGGGGTGCACCGCCGCGACGGCCGGCCGGCGCTGGCCGCCCAGGCCGCCGCCCGCAGCGCGCTGCTGTTGGACCGCTGCGAAGGGGCGGTGCTGCCGTGGCTGCGTCCCGAGCTCGCCGGGCTCACCGGCCGCGAGCGCGAGGTGACCGTGCGGGCGGCCCGTGGCTTGACGAGCCGGGCGATCGCAGCCGACCTGGGGGTGTCGGTCCGGACGATCGACAACCACCTGGCCGCCGTCTACCGCAAGCTCGCCCTGACGGGGCGCGGGGATCTGGCGGGTCTCGTGACATCTGAGTAGTCGGGTTACTCAGGCGGTAGCGCTCGTTTTCCGATATACATGAGTCCGTGGGGGAAAGGCGGGACCGGGCCGGCCCGGGGAGGCCGGCCGGGTCCCGCTTCACCTGCGGGAGACGCACCCCGCGAGGGCTGACCACCGTCTGGCCGTCGTGGGGTGCGACCAGCGTTACATCCGCCGTAAACGTGACAAGGAGCGCAACACCATGGAACCCACTGAGCCCACTGCTTCGGAATCCCAGCAGCCGCAACAGCCGCAGCCGGTCCAGGAGGGGTTGGACCCGAACCTGGGAGGTCTTCTGTCGTATCTGTTGTTCGGCTGGATCGGCGGGCTGATCATGCTGCTGACCCAGAAGCACCGCGAGGTGCGCTTCCACGGGATGCAGTCGATCCTGTACAGCGCCGCCCTGTTCGTGGTCTACATCGGCCTGACGATCCTGAGCACCGTCTTCGGGGCGATCCCCGGGCTCGGCTTCTTGAGCGGCCTGCTGACCCTGGCGGTGCTCCCGCTGGTGTGGCTGGGCTCGCTGGCCCTGTGGATCTTCCTGTGCATCAAGGGCTACCAGCTCGCGCACTTCAAGCTGCCGATCATCGGCGACCTCTCCGAGCAGTGGAGCGGATACCACAGCTGAGCACCCGCGCGCTCGCGCTGAGCGCGCACCGGGCCGGCATCACCCGCAGCCCGCCGTCCTTGCCGACGGCGGGCTGCGCGCGTCCGCCGCCGCTGGCGGGACCAGTACGCTGCGGCGACGATGGACGAGTCCGAGCAGCGCCTCGACCCGCTGGCCGAGGCGCGTCGCCAGTGGGCTGCGCGCCACGACGCGGTCGAGCCGATGGCCGCCGTCACCGCGCTGGTCCGCGCCCAGCAGCTGGTCCTGGCCCGCATCGGCGAGCTCCTGGCGCCGTTCGAGCTGACGTTCGCGCGCTACGAGGTGCTGCAGCTGCTGGCGTTCAGCCGACGGGGCGCGCTGCCGCTGGGCAAGATCGGCGAGCGGCTGATGGTCCATCCCACCAGCGTCACGAACTCGGTCGACCGGCTCGAAGCCCACGGGCTGGTGCGACGGGTGCGCGACGCCGACGACGGGCGGATCACCCTCGCCGAGCTCACCGCAGCGGGCCGCGACGTCGCCGGCCGGGCAACCGCCGCGCTCGTGGCCGCCCGGTTCGGGCTCGACAGCGTCAGCGACGCCGAGGCTGCTCGCCTCGGCCGCGAGCTGTCGGCGCTGCGCGCCCGGCTCGGCGACGAGGTCGAGCCGTCGTGGACGGCGAGCGAGGAGCGGTGAGCGCTGAGGGCCACCCGGTCGTAGGACGTCCAAGCATCGGGTAGGCTCGGCTGCGGCGCCGACCGGCCCGCTGCAGGCGTCACGGGCCGCTCGGCCGGTCTGGGGAGGAGAGGCGCATGACCGAGGACCGCCGCGACACCGATCAGCCGCCCGAGACGACCCCCGCCAGCGACCTGCTGCGGCGTCGCGAGGAATGGGAGCGCCGCTATGTCGCCGGCGCTGAGCGCACCGAGCGGTTCACCACCTTGTCGGATGTGGCTGTGCCGGCGCTGGCCGACCCGATCGCTCACCAGCCCGACCTGACGCGCATCGGCTATCCCGGCGTGTTTCCGTTCACGCGGGGGGTGTATCCGTCGATGTATCGCGGCCGGCCGTGGACGATC